>JANYAJ010000519.1 GCA_025361385.1 Nitrospira sp. | reverse complement strand
CGCTTGTAGGAGTTCGTCGTGGGATTGGTAAAGGCGGCCAGCGCCGGCGCATGTTTCAGAATCCCGCCGATGTAGTGCAGGCACATCTGCGACACGCCCGCATATTCCTTCCCGGCGAACAAGGGCTTGCCGTCCTTCCAGATGCTCTGGTGGCTATGCATGCCCGATCCGTTATCGCCGAAAATCGGCTTCGGCATGAAGGTCGCGGTCTTGCCATGTCGGCGAGCGACGTTCTTGACGATGTACTTGTACATCATCATCTTGTCCGCCGTCCGGACCAGCGAGTCGAAGCGGATATCGATTTCCGCCTGACCGGCCGTGGCGACTTCGTGGTGATGCTTCTCGATCTGGATACCGGCTTTCTCCATTTCCAGAATCATCTCGCTGCGGATGTCCTGTTGCGTATCGGTCGGGGCGACGGGGAAATAGCCTTCCTTCTGGCGGATCTTGCCGCCCAGGTTGTGGCCTTCCTGCCCCATGTTCCACACGCCTTCTTCGGAATCGATGAAGTAGTAGCCGCTGTGGCCATTCTGATCGTACCGGGCTTGATCGAAAATGAAGAACTCGGCTTCGGGGCCCCAATAGGAGGTATCGCCAATCTTCGTGCTCTGGAGGTATTTCTCCGCCTTTTGGGCGACATAGCGCGGATCGCGATCGTAGGTCTCGCGCGTGATCGGATCGACCACGTTGCCGATGAGGCTCAGCGTCGGGACCGCACAGAACGGATCGAGACAGGCCGTCGACGGATCCGGCACGACCAACATATCGCTGTTGTTGATGGCCTTCCAGCCGCGAATGGAGGAGCCGTCCAGTCCGGACCCGTCCTTGAAGAGGTCTTCCGTCAATTCATTCGTCGGAATACTGAAATGCTGCCAGGTCCCGATGAGATCGACAAACTTCAAGTCGACGATCTGGACTTTATGTTTTTTCACATACTCCAACACTTCACGTACGTTCATCCCCTTCTCCTTTCAAATGACCCTGAATGAGACTGCGCCGCCTCTGCTAGGCCGCTTTCGCCTCGAGAAAATTCTCGATGGCCGTTTCGACTCCCGTCCGTAACCGCTCCAATTGCCCGTGGTCCTCCAGCTTCTTCCCCTGCTGATCGGCGACGTAGAACACGTCGGCCACTTGATCCAGGCGCGTCGAGATACGCGCGGCATGGATGGATAACCCAAGCTGAAAAATGGTGTTCGTGATGACATACAACAGACCCTGGCGATCATCGGCAAAAACATCGATGATCGTATAGGCGTCCGACGTTTCATTGTCGACCCGCACCTCCGTCGCTTCCGGAGCTTTCGGCAGCGATCTCGTCAGCTTCAACCGCGCGCCCCGGCGCAGCACATCGTCGACATGCTCCCACCCCTTGAGGACCGACGCGATCCGATCGCCCACCGTCCGGAGCCGCTCGGCCGGAGGCGCACCCTGATAGTCCGGGTCCATCACCTGGAACGTATCGACGACAATCCCGTCGGCCCTGGTTAGAATCTGCGCATCGAGAATCTGCACCCCGCTGCCCGCCATCACTCCGGCAATCTTCGAGAACATGCCCGGCGTCACGTCATTGTGGGCCACGACGGTATATTCGCAGGTTCCTAGTTCCCCGTTAAACTCCGTCTCCACCAGCACTTCACCGACATGCAATCGCCGCACGGCCGCCAAATGCGCCGCCATACGAGACGATACCGTGCCGTAGATATAGCGCTCGGGAAATTGGCTCAGTTGCTGTTCGACCCAGGCCAATGTTCCATCGGATTGTCCAGCCATGAGCGGATGCCGGCTCACCTCCTCGGCAATCTGATGGACTCGTTCGGGTGCCCCGACGCCGCTCCGTTCGCCAGACACCTCGGACATCGTGCGCTGGTAGAGCTCGATCAGGAGCGATTCTTTCCACTTGGTCAAGACACCGGGACCGACGGCGGCGATATCCGCGGCCGTGAGCACCAAGAGCTTCTTCAAGACTTCGGGCGTCCCGACTTCACGAGCAAAGGGCAGCACCACCTTCACGTCGTTCGGGTCTCGCCGAAACGCGGTGTGGGCCATGAGTAAATGCTTCTGCACGAGGAATGCGAGGGTGCGCTTATCCTGCTCGTCGAATCCAAGCCGAACGGCTGCCTCTTCAACCAAATGCTTCCCCGCTTCACTGTGATCTTCTTCCTGACCCTTGCCCAGATCATGGAACAACACGGCGAGATGGAGCAGATCTTTTCGCTTAATGCTGCGATAGACGTCTCCCATCACCCCCTGATCCTGTGCGAGGTCTTCCGCCCGCGTCACTGCCAGCAAACTGTGCTCGTCGACCGTGTACTTGTGATACTGATTGAACTGCATGAGGCCACGCACTCGTTTCATCGCGGGGACCAATTTCTCCAGCACAGACGCTCGATGCATAGCCTCCAGCGTCTTGGCGGTGCCAGGCCCCGAGAGAATCGCGAGAAAGGTGCGATTGACCTCCGGCGTCCGATAGGCCTCCGCTGAGACCGTATCGACATGGCGGTGGATGTCTTCGAGTAATGGCGGTACGATGGTCAGTCGCTGCGCTCGCGCGACATCGAACAGGCGGAGGAGCAACGCCGGGCTTTCCAAGACCTTGGCGCGATATTCATCCGCAACCGTCAACACCCCGCCCCGAACCACGAAGTATTCATCGACGCGGGGCGCTGGCAAGAACCGCGCAATTCTGCGCCAAAACGGCACGCTCCGACAGCGCTCGACAAATCGCATACAGCTTTCATGCAAGCCCGTCGTGTGCCGGTAATATTGCTGCATGAACTGTTCAACGGCCAACAAGTGCGGCTGATCCTGAAACCCGAAATGTTGGGCCAGCCAGATCTGCTCATCGAACGACAGAATCTCCTGGGCTGTACCGGCATGGACATGGAGGAGTGCCCGGACTCGCCACAAGAAATCTCGTGCCTCTGTGAGGGCGATGGAATCGGCCCTGGACAGAATGCCGCGATCGGAGAGTTCACGAATCGTCGGCGCCTGATAACGGGCCATGCCGGCCCATTGCAATAGATGCAAATCGCGAAGACCGCCGGTGCTTTTCTTGACATTCGGCTCCAGCAAATACACCGTCTCGCCGAACTTCTGGTACTCGCGCCGGCGCTCATCCAGCTTCTGATCCAAGTAGGTATCCGGGTTCTTGACCACGACTTTCCGCATATACCGGCTGTGAAACTGCTCGAATAGCTCGGGGCTTCCCGCAAGAAACCGGGACTCCATCATCGAGGTCTTCACGGTCGCATCAGCCTCAGCCAGCTCGATACAATCGTGAATGGTCCGCACACTATGTCCGACCTGAAATCCAGAATCCCACAAGGGATGCAAGACGGCACGCACCAGCGTTTCGACCTGTGACTTCGCCTCGGGAAGGAACAGAAACATGAGATCGACATCCGAATGGGGTGCCAACTCACGGCGGCCATACCCGCCCAAGGCGATGACGCAACATTGGCGAAGACCCGCGTTCGCTAACGTGTCTCCACCATGCCGGATCGCCTCGCGATAACGCCCGAGGATCAACCCATCGACGAGCTCGGTCATGGCGGCAAGGGTTTCGGCGCCCGATGCACCGCCCATGACGCGCTGACCGATGATACGGCGCTGCTCGGCCAGAAAGAGGCCAAGCTGCGCCGCATCGCCACCCTGCACGGTCAGGTCCGCTCCGTCTTGCTTGACACTCATCGTCACAGAGCCGTCTCTCCAGTTTCACCCGTCCTGATACGCACCGCGGCCACCAAGTCGCGTACGAAAATCTTGCCGTCCCCGATGCTGCCGGTCTTGGCCGCCCGGGTAATCGTCTCGATGAC
>JANYAJ010000425.1 GCA_025361385.1 Nitrospira sp. | reverse complement strand
GCCTGGGTACCCTTGCCCGTGTCATTCACGTCTATCCGACCCAGGCTGAAGCGATTAAGAAAGCGGCCGATGCCTACAACCGCACACGTCTCACACCGACGATCCACTCGCTGCTGCGACGTTGGCTGACGTGGTGATACCCTGCCGCAGTCTCGCATCGACGAGCGGCAGGCACCAGCTTCTCTCTAACGAGCGCGAGTCTTGTGAACCGGCTGCATCCTCCGAGGTTGTGTTGATTTCACCGGCCCTGTATAGGCAGCACGATGTCTGAATCGCGTAGCGACGAGAAGCGGAGCCTGCTCGCCCTTGCAGCGCTGGGGATTGTGTATGGGGATATCGGCACGAGTCCCCTCTATGCGTTGCGCGAATGTTTCAGCCCCGCCATCGGGCTGACCTCCACGCCTTCCACGATCTTTGGCATTCTGTCCCTCCTGATCTGGGCTCTCCTCCTGGTGGTCACGGTCAAATACCTCTGGGTGGTGATGCGGGCCGATAACCAAGGTGAGGGGGGCATTCTCGCACTCATGGCGTTGGCGCATCGGGACGAGGGAGCCCTCCTCTCTCCCCAACGTCTCAGCCCATTGGTGATCCTGGGTCTCTTGGGAGCCGCGTTCGTCTATGGGGACGGCATTATTACCCCGGCGATTTCAGTCCTCAGCGCGGTAGAGGGACTGAACGTGGCCACGCCGCATTTCAACCAGTATATCGTGGTGATCGCCGTCAGCATCTTGTTCGGCCTGTTTGTGGTCCAGCGCAAGGGGACCGGGCATATCGGGCGAGTGTTCGGGCCTATTATGCTGCTGTGGTTTGTCTGCCTGGCCGTCCTCGGCGTCCGAAGCGTGATCCAATCTCCTCACATTCTGGAGTCGTTCAGCCCGCTGCACGGGATCCGGCTATTGGTGGAGCATCCATGGCAGGGCTTCGTGGTCTTGGGGAGTGTCTTCCTCGCCTTAACGGGAGCCGAAGCCCTCTATGCCGATATGGGCCACTTCGGGAAGGGGCCCATCCGGCTCGGTTGGTATACGATCGTCCTTCCGAGTTTGCTGTTGCAGTATCTTGGGCAGGGAGCGCTCTTGCTCCGGGCACCGGATGCCGTGACCAATCCGTTCTATCTCCTGGCCCCCGGCTGGCTCCTCTATCCACTGGTCGGACTGGCGACGATTGCGACCGTTATCGCCTCCCAGGCCTTACTCAGCGGGGCCTTCTCCCTCACCCAGCAAGCGATCCACTTGGGGTATCTCCCCCGCATGGGCATTCAGCATACCTCCGCCGGCCACATCGGACAGATTTATGTGCCGGTGGTCAATTGGCTCCTGTTCATCGGCACGATCAGTCTGGTTGTTCTGTTCGGCTCCTCGACCAACTTGGCCGCCGCCTATGGCATTGCGGTGTCCGGCACCATGGTCATCACGACGCTCTTGCTCTACGTGGTCGCGCGGCATTCCTGGCACTGGTCTCTGTTTGTGGCCGGGGCGATGACGGGTACGTTTCTCCTGATCGACCTGGGATTTTTCAGCGCCAATGTGCTGAAGATCTGGCAAGGCGGCTGGCTCCCCCTCGTACTCGGTTTGGCGCTGTTCACGTTGATGACGACCTGGAATGGCGGGCGCGTCCTGGTCACCAACTATCTTCGCCTGACCATGCCGCCGCTCGCGCAGTTTCTGAAGGACCTCCTGGCGCGCCATCCGGTCCGCGTGCCTGGACATGCCGTATTTCTGACCCAGTCTCATGAGAGCACCCCGCCGGCTTTCCTGCAAAACGTCCAGCACAATAAGGTGCTTCACGAGTTCGTGGTGTTCTTGAAAATCATCACGGTTCGGGTACCCTTGGTTCCGCGAGCGCAGCAATTCGAGATTGGGCAATTCGCGCCTGGCATCTACCATGTCACCGTGAGGCATGGGTTTATGGAAGCACCCGACATCCCGGTCTTGCTTCAACAGTGCCACGAGCAGGGCGTTCCCGTGAATCTGCAGGACACGACATTTTTCCTCAGTCGCATTAACTCGCTGGCGACGCCCAAGCCGGGAATGGCGCTTTGGCGGGAACATCTCTTCGTCTTTTTGTCGAGAAACTCACGCCGGACCAGTTCGTTTCTCGGGATTCCCTCTGAGCAGGCTGTCGAGATCGGTGTCGTCGTGGATATCTAAG
>JANYAJ010000422.1 GCA_025361385.1 Nitrospira sp. | reverse complement strand
GGGTTCAGTTGGACGTAGGCCGACAGACTCGATCCGGCGGCGAGGACGGCAAGGAGCTGATCCGTCAGGCCATCAACGCCCATGAGCTGTCTTTACAGATAAGGACAAGAGACATGCTCCGGTACAATGGGAAGAAACAATGGGTTTTCTCAAGATCGCGAAGAAGGCGTTAGAAAAAATGCGGTGACCATCTCTGTGGACGTCAGCCATATTTGAGAGTGGCTACATTCCAATTTCTTGCGAGACCCGGACTTCCGATTCGTCGTCGATTTCCTCCAGGCAACTGAAGCAGGTAAAGGGAAACCGGTCGATGGGGATCGCACAGGATTCGCCAATGGACGAATCGTCTATCGCCGGTCCACCCCATTCTCGATGAATTAAGACAAGCATATCGCTCCCTCCACGTTACGTTACACACAATACAAGACGCCGAAACATGTCCAGATGCTCAGGGCCACTCAGGCGATGGTCGCCCGGAACGAGATGGAGGTCGATCGGAAACGAGGGAGCGAGGCCTCGCAACTGCTCGACGAACTGACTGCTGCCTTGCGGCAGAATCACGTGGTCTTGCTGGCCATGGAGAATGGCGGTGCTGACTGGCCGCAGCCGGTCGAAACTCCTGCCCCAATAGGCCTTGCTCTCTTCCACCCACTTCCAGGCGAGAGGATAGTCCCGATGCGCCGGCTCGTCATCCCAGGGCATCCAGCCAGCGGTATGCCAATCACGGCATCGCTCGGGCGCAATCGATTGCGCCCGCAGGCCCATCATATTGAACGCCGGTGCGATGAGCACCAGCCGCTCGATGTCAGAACATTCCTGTGCCATCAGCCAGGCGATCCAGCCACCCAGTGAATTGCCGACAATGGTGATCGGCAGTCCGTCTTTGAGCCTATTCAGAACGAGCCGCGCATCGGCAATCCAATCGGAGAGCGTATAATCGATGAACCGTCCTTCCGAGTCGCCGAAGCCTCGTACGTCGTAACAACAGAAGCCCCAGCCTTGTTCTTCACATCATTGCGCGAGTGCCTTGCTTTTGTTGCCCCACCGTTTGGAGAGAAAGCCGGTGATGAACAGAATCTGGCGATCCTTCCCCATCGAGCGATCCCCGCGGATCAGCTTGCCATCGGCGCCTGCCAGTTCGAATGAATGCAGACCACTCATGCGTGAAGAACCGCCTTAGTAATGAACGTCCCCAGTCGCTGCAGCACCGCTCTCGGAATCTCGTGCCCACCGCGGAAACTATGCCAGTCAACCGCAAGCCCCCCGTGAGTTAACGTATCTCGCAGTTTTTCTGCCCCCGCGTAGGGCAAGATCTCATCCTGCATCCCGTGGCTTTGAAAGACCGGCAGGCCTTTGCGTTTCGAGAGCAACGGGCCCCATTCCTGTGCGGCGAGGAGTGTACCGGACATTTGGATCAACCCGGCATAAGGCTGCGTCGTTCTGAGCATCAGATCGCACGACAACATCGCACCCTGTGAGAACCCTCCAAGGATCGTCTTGCGCGGCTCCGCGCCGAGTTTCTGTTCGATTTCTTTAAGGAACGTCAGCATCGTCTCGCGCACTGGAGCCAAGCCTTTGGGAATGTCTTGCGAGAGGTCGCGTACCAAGCCGGCTGCGCGATCCTGCGCAATGCGCGCCATGTCGATGAGCCACCAGGCCCGCGCATCGTTCGGTCCGAAACTCAACGAGAGCGGGCCTTCGGGAAAGACGAACCTCGTGCCCGTCGGCACATTCAAGACGTCGGCCAGCGAGACGAGATCGTCCCCCGGCGCGCCGAATCCATGCAGGAGCAGGACGAGCGGACCGCGCCCTCCACCCTTGCCATCTGTGCCGCCCGTAATACGTGTCCGCAATCCGCCTATGTGATCTTCACGCATAAATATCCCGTTATTTCATATACAAATATTGCAGCAAGGCCACGACGCCATAGAGCGAGGATTCGACAATGGGTTGTTGATAGAAGGGCACGAAGGCTCCTCGCTTGTTAGCCTCGACCTCGTCGATGATGTATTGGACTTGCTTCGCACGGGTTTCGTGGTCCTTGCCGAGCCCGAGGGCTTGGATCATTTGCTTGCTCAGTCCGGCCAAGACCGCCTGCTTCGCCCGGTCGGCAGCTTGATACAACAACAACGCCCCGCTCAGGGCCAGGACGACGTTCACCGCCCAAGACAGCAACAATAAGAGTGGGTAGTTCCAGATATCGAAATAGTCGTTGCGCGCGGCAATCATGATCAGCAAGGCGATGAAGGGATAGCGGATGAGGCGATTGACCGCTTCCGTCCGTCGGCTGATCAAATCGATGCCGGCTAAATACTTGAGCTTTTCAAACTCGGCCTTCTGACCGTGGCTCAATCCATACTCGCGCAAGTACTCCTCCTGCACCTGCTCCGACCACCCTCCGCTCGAGGTGTTCACCCAACCGACCCACCGACGGCACAACATGACTTCGTCGAACACCGCCAGATTCAGCAGCACCACCAGACTCACGCTGACCAGCGTCATGATCACGTCCACTCGACAACTCAGCCATCCCCGGCAAGGATGGATCATCTCTTCGTCAACGACCCACTGACCCAGTGAAATCATGATCACGCTATACAGCAGGAACAGGACAAGGACGCGTGCCGTTCGTTGCAGCGGACCTGCTGCGTCGAGATACCAAGCCCAGGATTGATCGACGGTTGTGGCCGCGCTGGTGGCGGCCGAATGATAGACCCGTTGCACATTGGTCCAAAATGTCCTCAGGGTGAATGGGGCGCGATAGCCCTGATCGATGCGGAATAAGAAATCCTCGGTAAGCTTGTCGCTGTTTTTCGTCAGATCGCGCGACCCTTTGACCAGGAAGACGAGGCACAACAGCACCACGAGAAGCCGGAGACACTCACCGGGCCAAATGCTTACACCCGCAGTCCACGAAAATGGTTCGCCTTCATCGTGATGGGCCATGAGGGCCGTCCCGCCGCCCATCGTCCAAAAGATCGCCGTCCCGACCACAAGGAGGAGGCCGACCACGGCGAGCAGACGCCAGGAGCGCGAGACCCGGAGCCAGAGTCGCTCATTGGTCCAGGCAAGCAGCATTCCGATGAACAGCCCGATCGCGACCAACGCCGTCATGGTGGTGGCGCTGGGACTGATGCCCTGCTTCAACTGGCCCTGCATGTCCGTATGCTCGAGGTCTGCGCGCAGGGGATGGATCGTTCTCACCCCTTCAACATCGACGACGCTCAAGTCCACAGCACCCTCTCGCCCCACTTCGAAGATCCGGGGATGTTCAGCCGCGTCGTAGATTCGGTCTTCCGGCGTCATGGCCACGTGATATCCCGCCTGGCAAGGTCCCGCCGATTGCTGCCGTTCGCCCGCGGCGTGACAGGTCACGTGATTCACTGCCCGGAGCACGGCAAAGTAGGTGGCCGTTTGATAGCTGCTCCGAAACGGCGGGACATCGCGTTGCAAACCGCCGTCCAACTGCAAGCCGAACGGCGAGGCGACGACCATGTTCCTCGTCCACTTGTACTCGCTTGCATGAAGGTGGCGTGCGTCGAGGTCGACGGTGAAGAAGACGGCATAGGGGAAGGCCGGCCGCAGCGCTTTGAGAATGAGCAGCGCGTCGTAGGGGTCCGAGCCCAAGATGCCGATCGCTTTTGCGCCTTCTCCTTCGTCTTGAATCCGCGCGGCCAAGGCGCGCACATAATCAAGCTGACCGGTGCCTTCAGGCCGTTCCTTCAGTCCGCCGGCCAAAGCATCCTTCGCCGTCTCAGTGGTTTTAGGTTTCTCTCCGCGCACGGCTTTCACGCTGTCGTCGCCCGGCACTTCCCCGTCCAGCCCGCTCAGATAGCTGTAGCGAAAGACGTTGAGGGTAAGCGATTCGTAGTCGGCGGGTCGTTGAATCTGCAAATCGATGGCGCGCGACACCGTCGGGCACCAGGATTTGATGTCCACCGGAACCTGGATTTGCCTGAGATCGGCCTCCGTGAAAGTCGCCACTTTTGCACAAGCTGCCGCACGGAACTCGATGGGCAACGCTCGACCATAGAACGAATCCCACTCCCCGATGAGGATCACGGCATCCCACCCAAGCCGCACCTGGCGACGGTCTAATTCTTCGATGAGCGTGTCGAAGAGCCGGTCATCGGATCCGGTCTCATAGACGAGCCGCACATCTGCGGCCGCCAGCCGATGAACAAACTCCTGCTCGCAGGCTTCATACGTCTGGCAGACGGGCCCCTTCCCCCCCTCTTTCTTCAGCCCATAGGCTAAGAGCCCTTTCATCGCACTGGC
>JANYAJ010000413.1 GCA_025361385.1 Nitrospira sp. | reverse complement strand
AGAGCAGCGCGATCGGAAAGTGGACGAGCATCGGGTGAAATGGGATCGTCATAGCCTGGTCTCCTTTGTCGCGGGGGCTGGCTCCGCTGGATCAGGCCGGACCGTTCCGGCCTGATCCGAGTTGCTGCCGCGCTTACTTCTTGTGGCTTTCTTCGTGCGTGGCTGCCTTTTTGTCTTCTGACACGAGGCCCGTTTGTGCGTCGACGGTATATTCACGGCTCTCTCCGCTGTTGCTGACCACGGTGACCTCGTATTCGGTCTTGCCGTCCTCAGCTTCCAGCTCCGCTTCAATGACCCGGCCTGGGTACTTGTCCGTGACGGCTTTGATCGCCTGTTCCAGCGAGACTGCCGTCTTGGGGATGCTCTTGTGATCCTTGTCGGCGAATGCCAGTCCGGCAAAGGCGGTAAGGGACACTGCCACACAGGCTGCCATGATGACCTTCTTCATGATGAGACCTCCTTATTGAATAGTGGAATAAGCGTGAACCGACGTTGCTCTGGTATGCAGACTACCCGGTCAACATGAGGGGCCTATGAAGCGAAGATGAAGAATTCTTCATCGAAGGCAGTTTCGTTCACACTATTCATGCCTTCCAAGGGGGAAAACGGCTGTATCCATGGGCGTGAAGGAATATTCCTTGACGGCGGACGGAAACGACGGTATCCCCATAGTCCATGACGCCTCCCTCCACCAGTCTCGCCTATGGGTCGGTCCTTCTCGCGGCGGCCCTCTGGGGCGGCTCGATTGTGGCGCAGAAAATGGCCCTCGGCTCGTTCTCTCCCGTCGAGGCATCGGTCCTGCGCGACATCGGTGGCCTGGCCATTCTTCTGACGACCTGGTGGTGGCAGGAAGGAACCCTGGCCAAGTTGACCAAAGCGGATGTGCGTTTGTTGGGATTGCTCGGGCTCGGTGTGTTGGGCAACCACCTCTTCATTCTCATGGGGCTCAACTATGTGAGCGGGGCCGTGGGTGGGGTGATCATCGGATCGAGTCCGGTGGTGACCGCGCTGCTCTCGGCGCTCTTGATTCAGGATGTTCCGCTCCGTGCGGTCTGGGCGGGCGGTCTCTTGTCCTTCGCGGGTGTGGGGTTGGTCTCCGTGGCAGGGTTCCAGGCCGCAGGCGATCAGCCGTTGCTCGGTAGCCTGCTGGTCTTTCTCGGCGTGGTGAGCTGGGCCCTCTATAGTATCGGCAGCCGCCAACTCATGGAGCGCCACTCGGCCCTCACCGTCAATTGGACGTCGCTCCTCGTCGCCACGGTTCTCCAACTTCCCCTCTTGTGGACTGATCGCAAGATGCTGGACGCGGGGCTCGGGTCTGTGACCGAGGCGGATTGGATGGCGCTGGGCTATCTGGTCCTGTTTGCGACCGCCATCGCACAGCAGGCCTGGCTGTTCGGGGTGAAGGGTATCGGGCCATCCCGTGCGTCCGTCCTTGGCAATCTGACTCCTGTGGCCGCCGTTGTCCTGTCCGCGGTCCTCTTGAAAGAATCAGTGGGTCCGAGTGAAATCATCGGCATCGGGCTGATCTTGGCAGGGGTGTGGGTGGTTGATCGGCAAACCTCCCGTCTTTAGCAGACTGCTGAAAAATCCCGCCAGCTTCGTTCTCCCCTCGAAAGCATCCTCAACGTAGCCTAGAGGCTACGCCTCCGGTGCTTTCATCGGCTGCGGCCTTGTTGGCGGGATTTTTGAGCAGTCTGCAAGATCGAATTTTCCTGCTTCTCCCATCCTCCATTCTCTCCTCGCCCTCGTCTTCGTGATTGCAGTATGATACGGCTCATTTTTCAGCTAAGGAGCCTTGCATGCTGGAGCAACGCATCGATGAAGTGAATAAAGCGAACCATGCCTTCTATGCCGCGTTTGGCAATCTCGACATTGCCGAGATGGATAGGGTGTGGGCGCATCAGGAATATGTCACCTGTATCCATCCGGGCTGGTCGTTGCGGTCGGACTGGCCGGCGGTCCGCGACTCCTGGGTTTTGATCTTTAATAATACGTTTTCGATGACCTTCGAACTCACAGACGTGATGGTGCAGGTGGCGGGCGACATGGCCTGGGTCGTCTGTGTGGAGAACATCACCACCCATCAAGCTGATGAACCGCAGCAGGCGCAGGTGTTAGCCACGAATCTTTTCGAGCGGATCGGGGATGAGTGGTTGTTGATACATCATCATGGGTCGGCGGTGATGGGGTAGCGGCCTGCCGCTCTCTGTGCTCGCGGATCGCGCGCCCTCGGAAGGGCCTCGATCGACGCGCGCACGGTGAGAGCTGGCAGGCCACACCCCCATTGAGAGGGTGGAAAGAGAATAAGCAGAGTGCTCGTTCGACGGGCGCAGTAGAAAACAATCAGCCCGCTTTCTCTGGGATGTGGGGTAGGAAGAAGAGTGCGCGGCCTGAAAAGGCCCTCGTTGGATGGGCGCAGTTGAGTGACAACCCCCTCCACCCCATTTGTATAGGGTGGGGGAAAGAGAACGGCGTTGTTCGATGTGCGTAGAGCAGGCTCCAAGTGTTGCCGTTATTGTTGTTTGGTGTAGAATACGCCCATGAGCTTGAAGGAACTTGAAGCCGAAGCACTGAAGCTGGATCCGAAGGCGCGCGCTCGTTTGGCCGGCAAGCTGTTAGAGAGCCTGGAGAATCTTTCCGAAGAAGAAAATACGCGACTGTGGGCTGAGGAGGCTCAGCGGAGAGATGCGGAGATGGATGTGAATCCTGGCTCCAGTTGCTCGGCCGCAGAGGTGTTTCGTGAGGCGCGGGCTAAACTGAAGTGAAATGGAGCGAGTCTCCTATCATCGCCTGGCCCGCCGTGAGTTGAATGAAGCCGCACAGTTTTACAATTCTGAAAGCCCGGGCCTCGGATCTGCTTTTCTGGACGAGGTCGAGCGCTGCACCCAAGCCATCGTCGATTATCCTGAAGCCGGCTCACTGATCCTCGGGTCGGTCCGCCGCCGGTTGGTTCTCCGGTTTCCCTACGCGATCCTCTATACGATCAAACAAAGTGGACTGCGAGTGCTTGCGGTCATGAACCTGAAGCGCCGTCCGATGTATTGGGTGGGCCGTGAATGAAAGGGCATGGGCCGGCGGTGATAAAATAGGGCCTGGGTATGTTTCCGTGCTCGCTGAGTGCGCAACAAGAATGATTGAATAGCGAAATTATGGGCGGTGCTCCCTCAATGCGCGCAATCGAAACACACCCAAGCCCTATCCCGTTGTATAAGGGGTGGGGGAGCACAAGGATTCTTCGACGGCTTAGTAACGGGCAGTACGGAGGTCGTCATGTCACCAGGCGTTGCTGAGATTGAAGCGAAGATTCGGTCTCTGAGTCTCGAAGATAAGACCGAGTTGCTGCGGGCTCTGATCGTTGAACTCGATGGTTCTGCTGAGGATGATGTCGAGCGCGCATGGTTAATTGAAGCGCAAAGGCGCTATCGCGAAGTCCGCGAGGGGAAAGTGCAGGCGGTGCCCGGCGAAGGTGTTTTTGAGAATATCCGTGCCCGCCTGAAGCAATGACTCCGTGTTTGCTCCCTTCGCCACCTATTTGTTCGAAGACCGGCATGATATTCGGACGATCCAGGAGCTGCTTGGGCAGTAGTACATCAGTACGACTGATGATCTATACATATGTCCTCAATCGAGGCGGACATGGAGTGGGTAGCCTCGCAAACCGCCTCTGACTGTGACTCGTTGGCCAGATATGCTCCGGGTCGATAGACGGATAGACTGCAGGATTCGCAGCCTGTTCCTGTCGGTGGAACAGGACGAACATATTGAACAAGTCTTTGATTCCCAGATAGACTTGTTTCCCACCAGGGAGCCAAGGTTACCGTGCTACACTGCCCGCCCGCAGCAGACATATTAGTTAGCCATCTGAAGCACTCACACAGCGCCAAGGGCTGATCTATGATCTATCAATGGGATCCACAACTCTCCGACCGTGAAGTTCACTTCATAGGGATGATCTTCATTCATTGGGCGTCGTTGGAGCATGAGGTATTCACGCAGACGCTGAAGACTTTCGTTACTGAGGGCGAGGAGGTTCATCCACTCCCAAAGGAGATGAGCAACATCCAGTTCACCGGCGTACTGGATTTTTGGAAAGCAAGGGTGGCCGACAAAGCCTCGAGCCGACGAGCGAAGGTTCTTCAACGCCAATACGACGAGATCCTCAAACTGAAAAATATTCGCGACGCTCTAGCCCACGGTATGTGGCACTGGTCTACCGAGGATCTCGGTCGAATCAGCACTGTCCGGGTCAAAAAGCGCGAAGTCATTACGTTCCACTTTTCCGCGAAAGCTCTGGGTGACATCGCGAGCAAGTTGGGGGCGATCAACTTCAAGATACGGTTTCCGGGCGGCTTGATCGACCTGGCAAAAGCGCGTATGGAACAAGGCGGCTACATCAGCCGCAGAGCAATGGCAATGTTCACCAGGGCTGCAGTTGATCATGACGGCTACCCCATGGATGGCCCGAGCAGCGGCCGGACACCTTCTGGAAAAACTGATGGCTAGCATTTCCATCAAGTGGACCTGCCTACGGCAGGCCGCTTATGTCGGGCGTTAAGCTGCAGGAACAGAGGCGAAGAGCGACCGGTTTCAGCGGCAACTGGTGACATTCCAGCGGGTTCGGACTGCCGAAAGAAGGTAGCTTGATCAAGGCCGACGTAACGGTAAGTTGATCCCCGCAGACGGTGTGGAATTTCTTCACGATGAAAGCGAACTGGAAAGAATGGTGGGGATCCGACCTGACACAAGCCAATCCAGCATGGCGCGAAGAGCAGAAACGGGGCCAGGCTACTTTTGTGACGAATTCCTCGACTGTCCACACTGGAGTAAGGTGGAATTCAGCGCGTATAAACACGGTGGCAGGAGCCGTTATCTTGCGTGAGGGCGCGAGGCGTTAGGATTTCTGTGCTGAGGCGGTTGGGAATTTCTTCGACGCGGATGGTGTTGGCCTAGTCTGCATGCAAATGGGTAGTGTTTGTATTATGCCGAATAATGTTTCCCGAGGTGGTCGCGTTGAAAACGGATGATGTGTCTGATCAATAATTCCTGGTCCTGCGTGGTCATCCTGACGAAGCGGGTATGTAGGCGGTAGGTATCGGCCTGATAGGGGAGGGGCTCTAGCCGCAACACTTCGGCGTAGGCTTTGAAGATGACTTTATCGGGCAGGATCAGCGTGATCGACAGGATTTCGTCGGGTTTGTAGACCTCGTTCACGGTCACGCCAATACCCCCGCCACTAATGTTGACGGTCTTCTCTATGAGCAGACCCTCTACTCTGTCCGTTTCAGTCTGAATGCTGATGGGCAAGACGACGTTGATGCGAAAGTACGCGCGACGGTCTTTGGGGGATGGCTGTGAAGTTGGTGCATCAGATGGCATGTCACGCAAAAGTATATCAAATTCAAGAGGGGATAACGGAGCAGGTTACTGTGTCCGGCGAACTCTTCGGTCGTCCGTACGGTCCGAGGGCTGGTTCTCGCCTGTAGGAATTCTCCGGCAGAAACCGTTTTCTGGTGGTGCGGCGCGGAGCGTTAGGATTTCGGTGCTGCAGCAGAGGAGGCTTCTTCGACTCGGATCGTGTTGGCCCACTCGGCTACGATGGGGTCTCGTTCTTCCATCGACATTCCAGCATACTTCATAAACATCTGCGGGCCTTTGCGGCGGCGCCAGGTGAGATAGGCGAGAAAGTGCTCCCGGCAGATGCTGTGTGTGCCGGCTGGGGCGTAGACTCTCGTTTGGCAACCCTTGATCAGACAGGTCAGGTCGTGCATTCCATCCTCCGGTGTAGCAGGATGCTGAAAAAGCCCGCCAGCTTCGTTCTCGCATCGTTCAGACCCTCAACGTACCCTACGGTACGCCTCAGGCGTTCACTCGCTGCGGCCTTGCTGGACGGCCTTTTTGAGCATCCTGCGGGGCTCGTTCTTTTCTTACTCCAGCCGCGCAGGTTATCGAGGTTCTGCTGTACTGAAATAGGTCTTCTCGTCAGTAAGAGGATATAGTATGCAGGACGGATGGATTGATTATCAACCAGGCTCAGCTTGACGCCTCAACCCCCGTTCCGGTAAGTCCATGGCTATGATTGGCTCACTGAATACCCTGGCCATACTCTTGGCCTCGCTCATTTTTCTTCCCAGCTGTGTGTCGGCCTCACGTGAGGGGCTTCCCCCTGGGAGTCCCTTTGCCGCGACGGCTGCGACGAGTTTGTTGCCTCAGGGAATTGTGATGGGGGATGTGACGAGCCAGTCGGCCCTGATCTGGCTGCGGACCGATGGATCGATGGTGGTTCAATTGGAGTATGCCTCGGTGGCGGCCTGGGACACCGTATCGAAAATGGCGACAGCCGTCGCTCCCGTCGCGCGGACGCCTTTGTTCACGACCGGTCCGGAAACAGACTTCACCCTGGCGATTCCCATTGAGGGATTAATGCCGGCCACCCGATATCGGTTTTACGTTGTTGCCGGTATGAAGGGGCGCGAGGGGACGCCGACGGAGGCGCATACGGCGCTACAAGGTGAGTTTACGACTCTTCCCGATGTGAAGAGTCATGCGCCTGTGACCTTTGCCTGGAGCGGGGATTTGGGAGGCCAGGGACGTTGTAGGCGGGGCGCTGCGGGCTATCCGATCTTCGATGTCCTCCGCGCGCAGCCGCTCGATTTCTTTTTATTTCTCGGCGATACGATTTACGGCGATGATCTCTGTCCCTCTCCACCGAACGAACCGGGCGCCGACTTTCGGGCGACGAACCTGGCCGAGTATCGTGCCCGTCATCGCCACCAACGGGGTGCGGAGGCGTTGCGGCGATTTCTCGCCAACGTCCCGGTCTCTGTCATCTGGGACGATCATGAAGTGAGGAACGACTTTGCCGGGCCTTTCGATAGTCAGATGGAGGCCGGGCGCCAGGCCTTACGGGAATATTGGCCGATCTCTATGGCGCCTGACGATTCCCATCGCCTCTATCGCACGGTGCCTGTCGGGGCGGATCTCGAACTGTTTATCCTGGATACGCGGCAGTATCGGAGCCGCAACGCCGATCAGGACGGTCCGGCGAAGACAATGCTGGGCGCGCCTCAGCTTCAGTGGTTGCTGAAGGGGCTGACCGAGTCGACCGCGACGTGGAAAGTGATTGTGTCCAGCGTGCCTCTCTCTATTCCGAAGGGAGGCGGAGGTGCTTCGGGGTACGATGGTTGGGCCGGGGGGCCTGGCGGTCCAGGGTTTGAGCGGGAACGGCACGTGATCGTGGATACCATTCTCGGACGACAGGTGAAGAACGTGGTGTTTCTGGCCGGTGATGTCCACTATGTGCAAGCGAACGCATACGATCCGAACGGGGACGGGATTCCAGACTTTCATGAGTTTGTCGCCGGTCCTCTCTCTGCCGCGCCCGGGCGACAGACGCCGCCCAATAGAGAGTTACGTCCGACCACATTGATCAACGAAACCGGGTACATGAATTTCGGCCTCATTCGAGTCACCCAGTCCTCCTTCGACGTGACAATCCTCGACGAGGCCGGGACCACCCGGTTTTTCCACCATCTAGCGGCCAAGTAACCGCCGTCTTCTGCGAAAATCCTCTTGAAATCCGGACAGGTTGCCAGTTACGGTACATGTTCTCTTGCGTGCCAGTTTGAGGTCTGATGAGGTGATTGGTGCTGTTGCAGCTGATTTCTGTGCTGGGTGCGCTGATGGTGTTGTCGGCCTATGGTCTGATTCAGGGTGGCGTCTGGCGTGAGCTGGACGCGGGCTACCTGGCATTGAACATCGTCGGGTCGCTGTTGCTGGGAGTCGTTGCGATTGAGGATCAGCGGGTGGGATTCATTTTCTTAGAGTTTGCGTGGGCCGGGCTTGGATTGGTCGGTGTCGTCAGAGCCGTCAAGGCCAGGCGTACTACGAATTAACAGGGTTCGAATGAAAGGACTATACAGATGGCGGGATTGATGTCAGCGGATGAAATTTTCGAGAAGGCTCAAAATGCTGCAGCGGCGGCCACGAACCCTGATGAAAAGGCCATGCAGATCGATTACCCGGCACTCAAAGAAAAAATCCGTGCGGCCTTGGGCGATCGCAAAGTGGCGCGCTGCCATATCAACAAGTTCTTGCCGGAAGGCTACGAAGATCAGGGACGATTCAACTTGCTGCTCCTCACCGCCGGCAATGTCGTCTTCGACATGGTCATTGGGGATTCGTACTTTCGCTACGATGTCGTGTCGGTTGGGCAGCTGGATAAGGTTCAGGTCATCGATGCGATGTGGGACAACAAGGAAAAGCGCAAGGAAGAGCCGTTCCTGAGCCTCCGCCTGATGCATGCCGAAGAGGCCCACCTCTTGTTGGCGCTGGAAGATGACGAGCGGACGAGCTTGCTGGCCTTCGCCAGCGCAGTGTCGGCAGTCAGAAACCCAGAAAAGTAGCGATCCATCCGCAGGATAGCCGAGCCATATTGGCTATCCTGCGGAATTACGCGCGACGGTAGAAGGGGAGTGCTCGAACCGTCGCGTCGTGCCGAACGCCTTCGATTTCAACCGCGATGGTGGTGTCGGGGGCTGAAAAGTCCCGGAGTGGGAAGGCCAGAGCGATTGGGGCCTTGAGCTGTGGGGATTGTGTCGCGCTGCTGACCCAACCGATTTCCCGGTCTCCAATGAAGAGCTTGGCTCCCTTTGGCGGGATGATCGAGCCTTTCATGACCAACCCGACTAAGTGCCGTCGGACGTTGCCATAAGTATCCATCCGCGCGACTACTTCCTGCCCAGGATAGCAGCCCTTGCTCAAACTGAACGCTTTCCCTTCCAGGTTCGCTTCTGGCGGAACGATTTCTTCATTGAGGTCCGGTCCCGCTTTGGGCAGGCCCGCTTCGATCCGGAGCGCTTCACGGGCCTGGCCGCCAACGGCTTTGATGCCATAGGTCGCGCCTGCTTCCATGAGCCGCTCCCAGGCCGTGCTGAGGGCTTCAGCGGGCAGTAATACTTCGAGGTCCGTCTCTCCGGTCTCTTCTGTTCGTAGGACGAACGAGGCATGGCCGCCGATCTGGGCTGCGACGGCGCTGACCGGCTTGAGATCGCTCATCTCGACACCGAAAGCGGCGCTGACGGTCGCGCCGGCCTTGGGTCCGCTGACCAGCAAGAGTCCCCAGGATTCTGCACAATTCTCCATCTTCGCTTTGATGCCGTAGAGCAGAAACTTTTTGAGTGCGAGAATGGTGGCCTCGCCGACCTCTCCGACATCTTCCACCCAGAGGCTGTCAGCCATTGTATAGACTCGAAAGTAGCCGAGCATCTTGCCCTTGTGTGTGAGGAAGCTTGAGTAGCGGCCTTGGCCTGCCTGGAGCGGGAGAATGTCGTTGCTGATGAGTCCCTGCAGCCATTTCACGCGATCGTCGCCCGTGACGCGGATCTTGCCTCGGTGGGAGAGATCGGAAAGTCCAACGGTCTGACGGACCGCCTGATACTCGACAGTCCATTCACCATAATGAGCAGGCATGTCCCACCCGGCGACCTCCTCAAAGGTGGCGCCAAGCTTTGCGTGGAGATCGTGGATGCGTGACTGTTTCATGCGTGACTCCCTGCGACTTCTTCGACCAGATCTTTCAGCCGAGCGGAGAACTCATTGCGCGAGACAATCTTGGTCACGCCCAACGTTCTGGCCCGGTTGAACGTATCGACCTCTTCGTGATTGGCGAAGGCCAGGATGGGAATAGACTTCAAACTCGCGTCGGCTTTGAGCGTCTCTAATGCTTGAAAGGCGTTCAAGGTCTCGTCATTCATGTTCAAGATAAAGGCGGACGGGGTCATGGACGAAGCTTTGTCGGCGATGTCCTGCTGCGTCCGAGCCCGCTCGATCTTGTAGCCCTTCGACATCAAGGCGTCACGGACTTTCGTGTAAAAGAAAATATCCGTCACTCCCACGAGCACGGTTTTCTGGTCTGTCGCGAGCGTCTGATCTGTTTGGTTCATGTGGTGTTTCTAGTTTCTTTTGTTCAAGAGGGGAATAGTGCTGTTCAACGACATCGCCCGAGCCGAGCCACATCAGAGAGAGCAAGCCAACCAGTTCAGTTCAACGAACTGATCAACCGTCCCAGCGCTTTCTTGGCTAACGCGTAATTGGGATTGAGGGCCAGGGCTTTCTTGTAGGAGTCGATAGCCTCAGTCCATTGGCCCTTCTTCTCGTAGACGCGACCCAGGTTGAGATGCGGGAAGGCGGGGCTCTCATACCGTCTGGCCTGCAAGGCCTTCTGGAACCAGGCGATCGCTTCGTTCAGTTCACCCTTTTCGATCAGGTACGCCCCGATATCATTGTAGGGGTTGCCGAATTCCGGGTCCTGCGCGATCGCGTGGTGACATTCCTCGATCGCATCATCGAGCCGCCCCATGAAGCTGTACGTCCAGCCGAGAAAGGTATAGGCCTCGGCCGTGGGATGGGTCTGAATTGATTTCTTATAGAGCGTCACGGCCTCTTCCAGTTCGCCCTTCATCTGGCGTTCATAGGCCTGCTGGAACAGCTGCCAGGCTTGGCGTTTATCTTCTTCGTGGCCTTCGCCTTGTACGAGAAAGTCTTGAACGTCCATAGTACTCAGTGGGAAAGCTATCAGCCCTCAGCTATCAGCAAGATCATTCTATTTAGCTTCTATGCTGATGGCTGACTGCTGACAGCTTAGTTATTCGTTCTTCAGCTTTTTCTTAATCAGCTCTGCGCCGTAGCGTCCTGAGAGCAACATCGATCCGAAGGCCGGGCCCATGCGGGGCGTCCCGTATACGGCCGCCACGGCCAATCCGATGACGAAACAGTTGGGATAGACTTCGCCGGTCCGGTCCATGATTTCTTGTTCAGACTGTGCGACCCACATGGCACCATTGCCGGGGATGGCCTTGTGAAGGTTCCGCTTGTGCAGGAGCTCCACGACGATGGCATCATGACCTGTGGCATCCACGACGATCTTGCTTTCGAGGGCGATGGGGTCCACGTGGATGATGTCATGGCCGGCCATTTCTGCCGTCGTGCTATTGACCACCACCCCTTCCAGGACCGCATCGCGCCGAATAATCAGGTCGACCACTCGTGTGAGGTTCATGATCTTGGCCCCGCCTCTGTAGGCGGCGGCGATCAGCGCGCCGGTGGCATGTGGGGGATCGACCATATACATGCCTTCGCATTCCGTGATCTTCTTACAGGGCACGCCGATTTCTTCGAGGATTTCATTGGCCGGTTCGCAGATGGTGGCCTTGTTCATCAGATAGCCACCGGACCAAAATCCGCCTCCCAGGGCGAGGCTCTGTTCGACAATGACCGTACGGAACCCCATCTCAGCCAGATCATGGGCGCAGATCAAGCCGGAAGGGCCGGCGCCGACGATGATCACATCGCTCTCGATGAGCTGATCGAACTCTTTATAGTACTCACGCGCGATCTGGCGCGTAATATCCCGTTCGCGTAAGGGAGCTGGTGTTGGGGGCTTTGCCATTGCGTGTTCTCCGTTCAACGGATGCTGAAAACGATCACCAACTTCGGGCCTCGTTGGATGACCGTTTTGAGCATCCTCGCTTGTCTTATCGATAAATCTCGGAGCCGGTCTTTTTGAACTCTTCTGCTTTTTCTTTCATGCCGATTTGAATCGCTTTCTGCTCATCGACCTGTAGTTGCGCGGCATAGTCCCGGACATCTTGCGTAATCTTCATCGAGCAGAAATGCGGTCCACACATCGAACAGAAGTGCGAGACCTTCGCGGCATTGTCCGGCAAGGTTTCGTCGTGGAAAAGTTTGGCCGTGTCGGGATCGAGCGACAGATTGAACTGGTCTTCCCACCGGAATTCGAAACGAGCTTTGGAGAGCGCGTTGTCTCTGATCTGTGCGCCTGGGTGGCCTTTGGCCAGATCCGCTGCGTGCGCGGCGATCTTGTAGGTAATGACGCCGGTCTTCACATCTTCACGGTCGGGGAGGCCCAGGTGTTCTTTGGGCGTCACATAACAGAGCATCGCGCAGCCGAACCAGCCGATCATGGCGGCTCCGATGCCAGAGGTGATGTGGTCGTAGCCCGGTGCAATGTCGGTGGTGAGAGGCCCCAGCGTGTAGAAGGGCGCTTCCTGGCAGGCCTTCAATTGTTTTTCCATATTGACCTGGATCATGTGCATCGGCACATGGCCCGGCCCTTCGATCATGACTTGAACGTCGTGGCGCCAGGCAATCTTGGTCAGTTCCCCCAAGGTCTCCAGCTCGGCGAATTGCGCTTCGTCGTTGGCATCCGCAATGGAGCCTGGGCGCAACCCATCGCCCAAGCTGAAGGACACGTCGTAGGCCTTCATGATCTCGCAGATTTCTTCGAAGTGGGTGTACGTGAAGTTTTCTTCGTGATGCGCGAGACACCACTTTGCATGGATGGCTCCGCCGCGGGAGACGATGCCGGTCATGCGTTTGGCGGTCATCGGCACATAGGCCAAGCGCACGCCAGCATGGATGGTGAAGTAGTCGACGCCTTGTTCTGCCTGTTCGATCAAAGTGTCGCGAAACAGTTCCCATGTCAGGTCTTCGGCTTTGCCTCCGACCTTTTCGAGCGCTTGATAAATCGGCACGGTGCCGATGGGCACCGGCGAATTGCGAATGATCCATTCGCGGGTTTCGTGGATGTTCTTGCCGGTGGAGAGGTCCATCACCGTGTCGGCGCCCCATCGAATGGACCAGATCATCTTTTCGACTTCTTCTTCGATGGAGGAGGCGACCGCGGAGTTGCCGATGTTGGAATTGATCTTCACCAGGAAGTTGCGGCCGATGATCATCGGTTCGCTTTCCGGATGGTTGATATTGGCCGGGATGATCGCGCGGCCGCGGGCGATTTCATCGCGGACAAACTCCGGGGTGATGACGAGGGGAATGCTGGCGCCCCATGATTGGCCCGGATGCTGGGTGACCCCACCGCCGTGCCCGTTTCGCGAGGCCAGTTCACGCGCCACTTCGCGGGATTGGTTTTCCCGAATCGCAATGAACTCCATTTCAGGAGTGATGATGCCTTTTCTGGCGTAATGGATCTGGGTCACGTTCATGCCGGGTTTGGCTCGCAGCGGCTTGCGAATGTGCTGAAACCGGAGTTCGTCCAGCTTGGGATCGGCAGCCCGCAGGCGGCCATACTGTGAGGAG
>JANYAJ010000503.1 GCA_025361385.1 Nitrospira sp. | reverse complement strand
TCTTTGGACAGGTAGGGATAGCGCCGGACTTCAGCCAGGTATTGCTGGAGCGCCGTAACCGGCACCACGGCCGTGATATCGGCGGCATGCGTGCCGTCAGGAGTTGCACCGTGAGAGGCTTCGGGAGGCGGGCTGATCTCGGAGATCTCCTCCTCGGACGGGTCCAGGACCTCGGGTTCGAGCGGTTCTTTGTCGAGATCTTTGTCGCGCGGACTCATAACGGGCGAGATTATCATAAAGAACCGTCAGCGGAGTGCTGAAAAAATGCGCCAGCCGGGAAGCGCTGAGCGCTGAAGAAGGACACGATCGTTCCTTCAGTATTCACCGGTCGGTCGATCGCTTGCTGTGGCGGTACGTCCTCGTTCCCTTGCACGAATGAAAGAGGGTCCCCTATAGTGCTGGATTCTATCGGAGCATGGGTATGGTGACGGACATCCTGACCGCATTGGCGAAGGGCCATTGGCCCACATTGATTGGATCGTGGCTGCATCTCGCGGTCAGCTTCATGGTGTGGCTGCTGCTTGGCGCCCTGAGCATTGTGCTCGCGGACAGTCTGCAGTTGACCGGTACGCAGACGGCAGTGATCGTCGCGCTCCCGATGTTGGGTGGTGCGCTGCTCCGGGTGCTGGCCGGTTGGAGCAGCGATTGGTACGGGGCGAAGCCGACGGGAATACTCATTCTGGTGGGCGAGTTGGCGGTCGTCGTCTGGGGGTGGTTGGGCGTTCATAGTTATGTTGAGCTGCTCGCGGTCGCGTTTTTGCTCGGTATCGCAGGGGCGAGCTTTGCAGTGACCCTGCCGATGGCGGGCCGGACCTATCCGCCTGCCCATCAAGGGTTGGTGCTGGGCATCGTGGCGTCGGGGAATGTCGGCACCGTGTTGATTCTTTTTTGTGCGCCACGGATTGCGGCGACGAGCGGATGGCATGCCGTATTTGGATGGATGGTGCTGCCGATTCTTCTTAGTCTGGCCGTATTCGTATTCTTCGTGCGTGACGATCGGCAGAGCCGGCGGGCCGAACGCGATACCCATTGGTGGCACAATGTGGCCCTGATGGTCCGGCACCCGAAAGCCTATTGGCTCTGCGGGCTGTATGCCGTGACGTTCGGTGGGTTTGTCGGGTTCTGTAGCATGCTGCCGCTCTTCTTCCACGAGCAGTACCACGTAGATGGCATTGCTGCCGGCTCGATTGCCGCCTTGTGTGGATTGGTGGGCAGTCTCATCCGCCCGCTTGGCGGTCATGCCGCTGACCGGATCGGGGGGTTGCGAACTCTCTTATTGTCCTTGCCTTTCGTCGCAGGCTTGGTCGCGGTGCTGGGCCACGTTACGGATGTCACGGTCGCCGTCGGGCTGATCGTCGCAGCCGTGGGAGCCATGGGGGTCGGCAATGGAGTGATTCTCCAGTTGGCCTCGGAATGGTTTCCCAAACAGATCGGTCTTGCCTCTGGGATCGTCGGGGCGGCGGGCGGGGTTGGAGGGTTTCTCTTGCCTCTCTGGCTGGGAACGCTGAAAGAGGTTACTGGCTCCTATCGAGCCGGCCTGTGGCTCTTTGCCGCCGCCGCGGCTTGCGCCTGGGGCACCGTGCTGTTGGCAGAACGACGGGCACAGCGATTGACTCAGCCTATGGATGCAGAGGGCCGTTTTTCCCGTTGACCGTGAAGGGCCAAAAAAACCATGTCAAATGTGCAATGTGAAATGATAAATTGATCCTCCCGTACAACGTGCCCCCATTGAATAGCGACCAGCAAAATTATGGCCACTCCATTTCACAGTATTGAAGACGCGATTAAAGACATTAAGAAGGGGAAGTTCATCATCCTCGTCGATGACGAAGATCGAGAGAACGAAGGCGATCTCGTGATTGCCGCCGAGCATGTCACGCCCCAGGCTGTCAATTTCATGGCCAAACATGCCCGTGGGTTGATCTGTCTCGCGCTGACTCCCCAGCGAGTCGAAGAACTGCAGTTGCCGCAGCAGGCGGCCGAGAATACCGCCACGTTCGGGACGGCGTTTACCGTGTCCATCGATGCGCGGAAAGATATTACGACGGGAATTTCTGCGGCGGATCGGGCGACGACGATTCACGTCGCCATCGACCCGAAGGCGAAGCCGAGCGACCTGGCAAAGCCCGGCCATATTTTTCCGTTGAAGGCGCAGCAAGGCGGCGTGCTGAAGCGCGCGGGGCAGACGGAGGGGTCTGTCGATTTGGCGCGGTTGGCCGGGCTCACTCCTGCCGGTGTGATCTGCGAAATTATGAACGAGGATGGCACCATGGCGCGGGTGCCGGAGCTGACGAAGTTTGCCAAGGCGCACAAGCTGAAGATGGTCACGATCAAGGCGCTCATCGAGTACCGCATGCAGCGCGAGACGTTTGTGCGGCGGATGGCCAGTGCACGGCTGCCGACGACGTTTGGTGATTTCGAGGCGGTGGCGTTCGAAAATGAAGTGGACGGCATTACGCATATTGCCTTGGTGAAAGGGCGCGTCGATAGCGGGGAGCCGACATTGGTCCGCGTGCATTCAGGCTGTTTAACGGCCGATGCGTTGGGCTCCATCCGTTGTGACTGCCGAGACCAGCTTCATAAGGCGATGGAAGTGATTCAAAAGGAAGGGCGCGGGGTCCTGCTCTATCTCAATCAAGAGGGCCGCGGTATCGGTCTGCTGAACAAGATCAGAGCCTATGGGTTGCAAGATCAGGGGTGCGATACGGTCGAGGCGAATCTCCAGTTGGGATTTAAAGCGGACCTGCGCGATTACGGTGTGGGGGCACAGATCCTCGTGAATCTCGGGCTGCACCAGATCCGGCTCATCACGAACAATCCTCGCAAGATCGTCGGCATCGAGGGGTATGGATTGAAAGTGGTTGAGCGTGTGTCGATCGAGATTCAACCCGGTGCGGCGAATGTGAAGTATCTGCGGACGAAAAAAAATAAGATGGGGCACATTTTAAAGAAGGTATAACGGCTGCTGAAAATGGCCCCCAGCTTCGTTCTCGGCTCAAAACGATCCTCAACGTACCCTGGAAGGTGCGCCTCCGGTCGTTTCTCGCCTGTGGCCTTGCTGGATGACCATTTTGAGCAGCCTGTCATTGTCGTTGAGTAAGGAATTAGTACATGAAGCTTCGCAAAGGTTCTCAGGATGCGACGGGATTGCGGTTCGGGATTGTGGTCGCGAAGTTCAATAAGTTCGTCACGAGTAAGCTGCTGAGTTCCTGCGTGGAGGGGCTGACTTCGCATGGGGTCAAGGCCGACGACATCGAGGTGGTGCGGGTGCCTGGGGCTTTCGAGATTCCTTTGGTGGCGAGGGCCATGGCGCGGACGAAGCAGTTCAATGCGGTGATTTGTCTCGGGGCGGTCATTCGCGGCGACACGCCGCATTTCGACTACATCAGTGCGGAGGTGAGCCGCGGGATTGGGCAGGCGGCGCTGGATGCCGACGTGCCGATGATCTTCGGCGTCCTGACGACGCATACGATCGCGCAGGCGATTGAGCGGGCTGAGCCGACGAAGTTTAACCGTGGGGGTGAAGCGGCCAAGTCTGCGATTGAGATGGCGACGGTGATGCGTCTGTTACGGATGGACGAGGAGACGCAGTCTCGTGTCGCAATCCCACGAGTCCAGCGAGCCAAGAAGCGGGCGCCGCGGAAGCCCAAGGCCTAGCCATGGGAACACGCCATCAAGCCAGGGAGCGCGCGCTCCAGATTTTGTTTCAATACGATATTCACGGCAAGTCAGGTCTGTGGCTGGATGTATTTTGGAAAGAGAACGAGGCTTCTGGAGAGGCGCGGGCCTTTGCGGAACGGCTCGTGGCGGGGGTCTTGGAGCAGAAGCCAGAGCTGGATGCCCTCATCACGAAATACGCCACCAATTGGAAGATCAGTCGCATGCCGATCGTCGACCGCAATATTCTGCGTGCCGGCGTCTATGAACTCATGTGGATGGATGATGTGCCGGCCAGGGTGACGATGAATGAAGCCGTCGAATTGGCGAAAAGCTTCGGCGATGACGAAGCGTCGAAGTTCGTGAACGGCGTGCTCGACCAGGTGTTGAACAAAGAATTGACGCTGGCCGTGAAAAAATCTGAGGCGTCAGGCATGAAAGGTCTTGGCAGTAAGGAGCCAGGGGAATGAACCGGTCTATCCAGACTCAGCACTCAGTACGTAGCACTCAGGACCATCATGATTGAGAGATATACCCGTCCTAAGATGAAGGCCATCTGGGAGTTGAAGCGGAAGTATGAGATTTGGCTCGAAGTCGAGCTGGCTGCCTGTGCGGCGTTCGAACGGGCAGGACAGGTCCCGCGTGGCACGTCGGCGCGTATTGCGAAGAAAGCCACGATCGATGTGAAGCGGATCGAACGAATCGAGAAGGTGACGAAGCACGATGTGATCGCCTTCCTCGAATCGCTGGTGGATTCGGTCGGTCCCGAGCATCGGTTCCTCCATATGGGGCTGACCTCCTCGGATATCGTGGACACCTCCTTGGCCGTGCAGATGACCGAGGCGCTGGACCTTATTATTGAGGATCTTGACGAGTTGATCGCGGTGCTGAAGAAGCAAGCGCTGAAGTACAAGAACACCGTGATGGTCGGCCGCTCACACGGCATCCATGGGGAACCGATCTCGTTCGGTTTCAAGCTGGCCATTTGGTACGAAGAGGCCCGCCGGCATCGGGAGCGGCTGACCCACGTGAGGCAGGACATCGCCGTGGGCAAGCTTTCCGGTGCGATGGGCACCTTCGCGCATCAAGGGCCTGAAGTGGAAGAGTATGTCTGTGCCAAGCTGGGGCTTACGCCGGACCCTGTCTCCAATCAAGTTGTGCAGCGCGATCGTCATGCGGCCTATGCTTCGGCTCTGGCCCTGCTGGCGGCCAGCATCGAAAAGTTTGCGACGGAGATTCGTCATCTGCAACGGACCGAGGTGCTGGAAGCAGAGGAGTATTTCTCGGAAGGGCAGAAGGGCTCTTCGGCGATGCCGCATAAGCGGAACCCGATCGCCTCGGAAAATCTTTGCGGGCTGGCGCGCGTCGTGCGGGGCAATAGCATTGCGGCATTGGAGAATGTGGCTCTGTGGCATGAGCGCGATATCAGCCATTCATCCGTCGAGCGGGTGATCATGCCGGACAGCACGATACTGATCGATTACATGTTGGGGCGAATCACCGACGTGATCAAGAACCTGGTGGTCTATCCCGAGAACATGCAGCGCAATCTGGATCTCACCGGGGGCCTGGTCTATTCCCAACGATTGCTGTTGTTGCTGATCGACAAGGGCGCGCAACGGAAGGAATCGTATGAAGCGGTCCAGCGCAATGCCATGGCTTCCTGGAAAGGGGCTGGGGGATTACAAGGGTTAGTCGGCAAGGACCCCTTCGTGTCGAAACATCTCACGGCAAAAGAGATCCAATCCTGTTTTGACCCGAAGTACTATCTGCGCCATCTCGACCAGATTTTCCGGCGCGTATTCGGCCCGGTCCCGCGTAAACAAGTGAAAGGAAGAAAACGATGAGTTCTTTTCTCTCTCTCTTTGTGCGTTGTGCGGTGCTGGCCGTCGTCGGTCTGATTGTGGCCCCGGCCGTTGAGGCCGCCGATCGCGACAAACTTCTGAGCGAGCCGGGTGTTTACGGTACCTTTGCCGTATTTACGTTGGATGAGGACTGGGCTAAAGAAGACCAAGCGACGCGTATCGCGCATCTGACCGTCTTGCGGGGCGTGGTCGAACAGCATCGCGAGCACATTGCGATCGATCTCTATCTGACGCGCGGCCTGTCGGATCACGCCGACATCATGTTTCGCATGCATGCCGTTGAGCTGCGCGAGACGCAAAAGTTTCTGCTCGACCTTCAGAGCAGCCTCTTCGGTAAGCATTTGAAGACAGCCGGCATCATGCACGGACTGACCAAGAAGGCGAATTATGTGCCGGGGTTTCCTGACCAGCTGAAGGCCGACCTGAAGACCGCCAGCGAGTCAGGCCCCAAGCCCTATGCGATCGTCATCCCGATCAGGAAGAGCGCCGACTGGTGGGCCCTCGATCAGGAGAAGCGGATGGCGATGATGAAGGAACATACGGAAGCCACGCTGCCCTATCTCAAGACCGTCAAACGGAAGCTCTATCACTCCAGCGGACTCGATGATGTGGATTTCATTACCTATTTTGAAACCTCCAAACTGGAGGATTTTCACAGCCTGATTCTCTCGCTGGAGAAGGTGAAAGAGTTCCAGTACATCAGACGGTTCGGGCATCCGACGTTGATCGGGACGGCGATGTCCTTGCCGGAAATCATGGAAGCATTAGCACAATAGTATACGTGGCAACGGGGATGAAGGGCAGATCATGACCATAGGCAGCATGCTCTACGAAGGCAAGGCGAAGAAGGTGTTCGCCACGGACAAGCCGGATCAGGTCGTTCAGTATTTCAAGGACGATGCGACGGCGTTCAATGCGCAGAAGCGCGGGACCATCGTCGAAAAGGGCGTTGTCAACAATAAGATATCCGAGCGGCTTTTCCGGTTGCTGGAGCAGGCCGGCGTGCCGACGCATTTTATCGAGCGACTGAGCGATCGGGAATTACTCACGAAGAAGGTGGCCATCGTGCCGGTCGAAGTGGTGGTTCGCAACGTTGTGGCGGGCAGTTTGGCGAAGCGGCTAGGATTGAAAGAAGGCGATCCCATCGAGCCGGCCATCGTGGAGTGGTATTACAAGAACGATGCGTTGGGTGACCCCCTTATTGCCGATGAACACATTCGATTGATGAAGCTGGCGACACCGGAGCAGATGACGGAGATTAAGCGGCTCGGATTAAAAGTAAACAGTGTGTTGCAGCCGTTTTTCCGTGAGCGTCAGATGATCCTCGTCGATTTCAAATTAGAGTTCGGGCTGCACAACGGCCAGCTGATCCTGGCCGATGAGATTTCACCGGACACTTGCCGATTCTGGGACCAGACGACGAAGGAGTCGATGGACAAGGATCGGTTTCGGAAGGATCTGGGGAAGATTGAAGAGGCGTATCAAGAAGTGTTGAAGCGAGTCTGTGGGTGAGGGGCCGTAGGGGACGGTGAGGCCGTCCTCTTTGCTCGCGCAACGCGCGGCCTCAGAAGGCTCTCGTTGGACGCGCGCAGTCGAGGACGACCTCACCATCCCCTTGCAAGTATCCCAATCCTTCCTTTAGGGGAAGGGAAGAAGGAAGAAAAAGAGTGAAGGGATTTCTGCGGTTGTTCATGAATTACGGGTTGGTGGCGTCCATTGTGGTGTGGGCGGCGGTGGTGGGCATGATGGCCTATCGCTTGAACGAGTCACCCTGGCGTTGGGCGTTTGTGGCGCTTGTGTTCGGTGGGTTCGGGACGATCGCAGGGATTTTCTGGATCAGGAGATATGTGGACAGGCAGACCAAGGCATCTGAGCAGGAGAGTGAAGGGGGAAGTGCGACATGAACGCTCTCTGTGCTCGCGGAACGCGCACGATCAGAATGTGCTCGTTCGACGCGCGCAGGTGAGAGCATCCATGCCGCCCTTCGGTGAGTGGTAGGGGCGATTTGATGATGGGGAAACCATTTCTGCAGGATGCTCAAAAAAGCCATTCAGCAATGCCGCAGGCGAGTGAAGGGCCGAGGCGTACCCGTTGGGTACGTTGAGGGTCTGAACGATGCGAGAACGAAGCTGGCGGGTTTTTTCAGCATCCTGGTAAGGGGGGAACAGTGAAGGCAAAGATTCATGTGACGCTGAAGCAGGGAATCTTGGATCCACAGGGGAAGGCGATCGAGCATGCGCTTGGCTCGCTGGGGTTCAAGAATGCGGGTAATGTGCGAGTCGGCAAGTACATGGAAGTGGATGTGAATGAGACAGATCGGGCCAAGGCCGATGCTGCCGTGAAATCCATGTGCGAAAAGTTGCTGGCCAACACGATTGTAGAAGAATATCGGTACGAATTGGGATAGGAGCTGATGGCCGATTGCAGATGGCTTATGGCAGAAGCTATCTTCGATTGGCTTGTATGACCGGCTCTTGCCATCAGCTATCTGCCATAGGCTATAGGCTCTTAGAATTATGAAGATCGGCGTCGTAGTGTTTCCGGGCAGTAATTGCGATCACGACTGTGAGCATATCTTTAAGGATGTGCTGGGGCAGGCCGTGGAGATGATCTGGCACAAGGAGACCTCTCTGGCGGGGTTGGATGCGATTGTCCTGCCGGGCGGGTTTTCCTACGGCGACTATTTGCGGACCGGCGCCATTGCCCGGTTTTCGCCGGTGATGGGATTGGTGAAGGAGTTCGCAAAGGGTGGCGGGATGGTGCTCGGTATCTGCAACGGGTTTCAGATTCTGCTCGAAGCAGGGCTGCTTCCCGGTGCCATGCTCCGGAACAAGTCGCTCCATTTCATTTGCAAGGATGTGTCGGTGAAGGTTGAGAATGCGGCCACGGCGTTCACCGGCGCCTGCCAGCCAGGCCAGGTGCTCAAGATTCCGATCGCCCATGCAGACGGGAACTACTACACCGATCCGGTCACGCTCGCATCCATGCAGGCGAACGCGCAGATCGTGCTCCGCTACTGCACCCCGGAGGGCACGGCGACGCCGGAGGCGAATCCAAACGGTTCCCTGGATAACATTGCGGGGATCGTGAATGCTGCAGGCAATGTCCTTGGTATGATGCCACATCCGGAGCGTTGCGCGGAAGCGGTCTTGGGCAACGACGACGGGAAGCTGATATTCCTGTCCATGCTGGAGTCGCTGAAGCAGAACAAGAAGCCCTTAAAGATGGTGGGGGCGTGAAGCCATGCGGCCGTTCGCTTCATGGCCTCTCGGAGCGACCCTTCCGGACTCTGCCAGGCGGAAGCCTTCGGAAATTCCCTCGCAGACTCGGTCAGTTTCCGCTTTCCTTCCTGGCAGAGTCTCGGTGGGTCCCCGCTCCTTCGGCCAATTCCGCTCCCGGCAGCGTGGCTTCTGTGTGTGAAGGCGCTAGGGATGCGCAGAGCATCCTTCTCTGTAAGCCTGAGCGGGAAGGTGATTAGAGATGTCAAATTGGCAATTCTGTATCATTGGAGTTCTGGGGCTCGGCATCCTTGGAATGTTTACTTGGTTTGTGTTCGTGCGAAAAGAAAAATTCGATGCTCCCTTTCTTGGTCTTTTGACGCTGGGTACGTTGTTGATCCTGGTTTCGCTTGTGCAGCCACGTTCGATCAAGTATGCCGGATTTGAGTTAAATGACATCAAAAAGGACGCTGAGGAAGCAGCAACGAGGATAGCATTAGAAACAACTGCCATGTTGGTTTGGAACGCTGGTCACTGGGATGAAGCTGGAAGGCATAATGAAGAGCTTGCGACCAATCTGCTCAAGGAGCTTTATGGTGATAAGGCGTTAGAGTATCGCTATGCCTTGCAGAAAAAAGGGATCTATCTGACTCCAAAGGCAGAACTTGAGAAGATTCCTGAAACGCAAGTTCCAAAAGAGGTTCAGTCTCCATTGTATGAAAAGTTTTTGAAAAACTTTAGGCGGGATAATGGCTGAGGTGTGGTGCCGACTGAGGGTAGGTTGTCTGCTAGTAATCTGAGAAAACATAGCGAATAAGGGTACAAGACCAGCTGATTACCAAAAGATCTCATCGCGCAGCATAATTTGACGGATGACGAGTGCGCTACTACCTGAAGGGTAGCTTCTGAGGAGGTGAGAGATGGAACCCAAGGTCATTGAGTGGGATGGGAGTCACGTTCCGGAAGAATTGCGAAGTCTTCCGCCGGGACGGTACGCCATTGAATCCGTCGATCGGGTTGGGGTCCTCACGGAAGAGGAAGAAGCAGGGATTCTGGCCGGACTGACTGAGCTTGATGCCGGGAGAGGCATTCCTCTTGCCGATGTCGTGCGCGAGATTATTCGGGGCGGCACATCCAGGCGATGACAATCGTTGTCTCGCCTCAAGCCGAGAGAGATTTGCGGGAGGCTTACGAATACATCCTCCAGGACAATCCCATTGCTGCGGATCGAACCCTTGCCCACATTGTGGAGGTGATAGGGCTGTTGGCGTCGGAAACCGTGATGGGAAGAGAGGTGCTGCTCCGGGATGGCAGAGGGGTTAAGACGTGGCCAGTTCCACCGTATCGAATTTACTACCGAGTGAGTGGGCAAAAGCTGCAAGTGATTCGCGTGTATCACCA
>JANYAJ010000405.1 GCA_025361385.1 Nitrospira sp. | reverse complement strand
GTAGCTGATGAACTTGGCCATGCCCTTATCCGCGCTCACCTTGGTCAGGGCCGCAGTCAACGTCGTCTTGCCGTGGTCCACATGTCCGATCGTCCCGATATTCACGTGCGGCTTCCGCCGCTCATATTTCGCCTTCGCCATGCCTAAACTCCCTTTCTGAAAATCTCCCAAAGCACTATTCCCGTCGCGCTAACTGAATAATGAGCGCGCTGATCGAGCAAGCCCTACCTGGAGCCCACGACGCGGATCGAACGCGTGACCTCGTCCTTACCAAGGACGTGCTCTACCAACTGAGCTACGTGGGCCATCACTTCACGCCTTTTCCCGTCGCGCCCATCCTATTCGCTCCGGGTCGAGCAAGCTCGGTTTGGAGCGGGCGATGGGATTTGAACCCACGACAGCCAGCTTGGAAGGCTGGAACTCTACCACTGAGCTACGCCCGCCCGTCTTCATCCCCACACTCTCAAACTCTGCCGTACACTTCACAACCGTCCCTAATTCAAGCCCCAAACCCCTACGCCCCACAAGCCAAATGATGGTGGGCAGGCAAGGATTCGAACCTTGGAAGCCGATGGCAACAGATTTACAGTCTGCCCCCTTTGGCCACTTGGGTACCTGCCCAAAACACCCCGTACGATAAATCTACAGCCACAATTGTCAGCTTCTTTTTCATCGCATGATGAGAAAAGAAGAGTAAGCCAGTCCACGCACATCTCCCCCTGTCCTTATAAATAAGGACAATTGCGGCGAGATGCGGACACAGCCTTGTTCAGGAAACGCTCGATTCTATTGAGGAGGTATGACGAAGTCAAGACCCAAAGTCAGAATTGTCTTGTTTTTCTCAGAGTACCACCAATACCTACCCTGCCGAATATCGCTTCCTTTCACAATTTACGACATCACTAGCCCGCCTTCCAGGGCATATACCAGAGATAATTCATGGCATGACGGAGTGCGAGCGCTGGCCGTCACATCGTCCCTGTCGCTCGCCCCCCTCTTCCGATCCAGCCAATATACCAATCGCGCGAGTAAGGAGGCCGGGGGAGAACCCCATCACATCCCTCATCAGCACCACCGCTTCCTCTGATGACAAGCGCGAGGCAGCCGCCAAGTATCGCTTGTGAGTCACGACCCTCTCAGCAGAGTCTTCAGGTTCGTAATACCCACGGAGGATCCCTTCTCGATCGGCAATCCTGAGACGACTCACCCATTCGTCCTGACTCTTCCCTGGCTTTTGGATCGACTGCCCTGCGTCCTTCGTCAGCTCTAACTGATTCCACACCATCCACCCGACAAATACCGCCCAAGTTTCGTTGAGGGCTTCCCACGATTCACGTTCAGTCAGAAACCGCTCCTCCATTTCCCCCTTCCTCTGCACCACCGGCGTGATCAGAACCGCTCCATAGCGACAGCCCTGCTGTACTTTTGCAAACTTGAGCACCGGGTCCGGCAACGCCTCAGCCGCCGCCGTAGCCAGATAATCGACATAGGCGTGAAACAGTTCGTGGTAGAGCGTCTCGATTTCGGCATGCGTAAGCCGTCCAAGCGGGCGCAACGTGGCGCCGGCTCCGTTAAAAGACAACGCACGATTGAGCACCATCCGATGCTCGCCGAGATGATACTCGGCGGCATAGGTGCGCAAATCGTCGAACTCAAACTGGATGAAGCTCGGCGGGACCGCCTTAAGGAACTTCGTCGGAAGGCCCAGCGCCTGCGCCTCACTAAGCAGCTGGCGCCACATCCGATCCGTCAACGATGGACGCTCCTCCGACAGCCCCGCACTCGGCAGGGAGAGGAGTCCGCCTAACAGGAGGCCTATCAGGGCCACTCTACGCAACATAAGGCACCATCGATATGATCCGCGTCGAGGATGGGAGGGTTATCTCAGGAAGTATCGATCACATCTCATGATTATCGCGGGCATACCAGTCGGGCCGCCCACCTTCCTCCATGAGGGTCAGCTGATCCAGCAACGCAGGCGATACAGGGTCCAGAAAACGAGACGGGTTCGAGAGCACCATGCCGCTGCCCCGATCGAACACATTGATCGGATAGGTGAGGTACAGATACCGCTTGGCTCTCGTCACGGCAACATAGAACAGACGCCGCTCCTCCTCCAGCTCCTCATCTTCACCGAACGCATAGACCGATGGAAACCGTCCATCCACAACCCACATGACGAATACACATTGCCACTCAAGCCCCTTGGCCGAATGGATGGTGGACAGCACGAGTCGCTCGTCATCGCGATCGGGGGCCTCGTTGCCGGCGGCGCTCCCATCTGGGGGCTCCAGCGCCAGATCGGACAAGAAAGCTTCGAGCTCTTGATACCGCTCCGCGATCGTCTGTAAATGGTCCAGATCCCGCGCACGCTTGGGATAGTCGTCGTACTGCTCCTTGAAAATCGGCAGGTAATACTCATAGATCTGGCTAACCAGATGCGCGGGCCGCAGCGCTTCCTCTCCCGCAAGGCTTTCGAGAGTCAGCGCCAAATTCTTCAGCCCCTTCCCCGTTCGCCCCGGCATCTCAGAAAGGGCGCGATAGGGATTGTCAGACTTCACGAGCGCCGCCATGACATCCTGGGCTTTCTTCGGCCCTACACCTTCGATGAGCATGAGTACGCGATGCCAGCTAACGAGATCCAGAGGGTTCGCCACCACTCGTAAATGGGCCAACAGATCCTTAACATGTGCGGTCTCGATAAACTTCACCCCGCCACGCTTGATAAATGGCAGTCCGTGACGCGACAGCTCAATTTCCAGATCGAAGGAATGGAAACTCGACCGAAACAGCACCGCCATTTCGCTGAGCGGGACCCCTTCCTCCCGCAGCTCCAAAATCTTCTGCGCGATGAAACGCGATTGAGCATTCTCCCCTGCCGCCTCCACCAACGTCGGCAATGGCCCGTCCAACTTCCGCGTAAAGAGCCGCTTCGTATATTTCTCGGTTGCCACGTCGATAATGGCGTTCGCCAGATTCAGGATCGGCTGGGTGCTGCGGTAGTTTTCCTCGAGCTTATAGATCGTGGTACCGGGAAAGAGCGATGGAAATTCCATGATGTTCTTGAACGTCGCACCACGGAACGCATAAATGGATTGCGAGTCGTCGCCGACGACCATGACGTTCCGATGAGTGAACGCGAGGTGCCGAATGACATCCGCCTGCAAACGATTGGTATCCTGATACTCATCCACCAGAATGTACCGATACAGCGATGAAATCGTCCGCCGGATCGCGGCATCTTCCATCAAAAGCCGCCGCAGCAGCACCAGTAAGTCGTCATAATCCACCAGCTGGCGCTGGCGTTTCGACGCCTGATAGCCCTGCTGCAACTGACCCAGCGCCTCCAGATGGTCCGCAAAATGATTGAACTCTTCGACGACGATCTCGTCGAGCGGGCGCAGGGTATTCTCGGATTTGCTGAACATCTCCGCAATCGTACCCTTCCGGGGAAATCGCTTGTCTTTTTCGTTCAAACCGAGCTGCACACGAACCAGGGCAATCAAGTCTTCGGCATCACCTCGATCCAGAATGGTAAAGCCGGGTTCCAGGCCGATCGATCGACCATAGCGCCGGAGCAACATATTGGCCACGGAATGGAACGTGCCACCACGCACCCGCTCGCTGCGCACGCCAATCAGCTCGCCCGCCCGATCGAGCATCTCCTGCGACGATTTTCGCGTAAAGGTGAGCAGCAGGATGTGAGACGGATCGATCCCCGAGTCGATCAAATAGGCGACGCGATAGACCAGCGTTCGCGTCTTGCCGCTGCCGGCGCCGGCAATGACCAAGGCTGGCCCTTCGCCCGCAGTCACCGCCGCAAGCTGCTGGGCATTCAACGCTGCGGCATAGTTAAGCGAGAGCACGGAGGCCGGCCCTTGGTCCGGCGACCGTTTCAACACATACGGGGTACTGTCTCGGTTCATGTAGCAGCTCGTGAGGTGGTCGCGCTCTATAGCATACTGGGGTGGCCCTTTCAAATCGACCCATCGGTTCCGACCCATGCCTGACCGATCAAAAGACTCACCAGAGAGACGGCCCTTGGAGACCAAGCCGTAACCTGTATATAATGGCCCCTCTTTTTATGTGAGGTCATTGTGGGAACGTCCAAAAATCCTTATAGCGAACAACTCCGCGGAATCGCCGAACTCATACTCGCCGTCGCCGGCGAATCCGTGACCGTCATGAAACGGAACGCCCCTGAGCGAGCCTTGAAATTGAAACGACACGATGAATGGGGCATCTACCTTGAATTCCTCAAAGTCATGTTCAACCTCACGGACCGGCTCTCCATTCTCTACTTGCCGATCAAAGACCAGCCCCTGTTCATGGACAGTCTCGAAGACGCGGTGACACTGCAATTGAAAAGTGTGCTTGAACCGGCATTCGGTACTGGCGCCGACCAAACGGAAATCATGCTCACCGTCGGTGCGGCGGTGGCAGAAAGCCGGCAAACCTATGAGCGATACCGGTTCCTGGTCACCGAGGACACCCCCGAGAAAAACGAGATGCTGAAAGACTTTGGCGGACGAGTCGCCGAGGCGATGGGGATCGCAGGGAACGAGCACGTATCCTCGGCGGCAACCCTCTGCGCGAGCGCCGTCATTCCAGCCATCAAAGCAGTCTTAGCCGGAGACGCGCCACCAGCCGCCGCCGTCAATACCGCCAGTCCCGCGACCGCACCCACCCTGCCACCGCCCTCTGCGACACCTGAACCTCAGGGGCCAACAGGAACCGAAATCAAATTAGTCAGCGTGATGTCAACCGTCGCCGGAGAAGAAGTCGAAACTCGCTGGGGACTGCACCCGCGATTCCGGCAAGATCTTCCTCCGGAGGACATGCAACAAGTCACCAGGCTGATGAATCGAGTAGCAAAAATCCTTGGCGAACGCTATGCCTCCGTGGCATTCTCCGACGAATGGACGTCCTGGCATAAAGCCGGTCACGCCTAATCGCTCTCGCCAGTTGAACGCGGCCGTTCCCACACGACGACGACTCCCTACCAGAAACTTGGAGGTGCAGTGGATACTTCGCAAGCAGCAACCAGTCTATCGAATGGCATTCCATCCGGCCTCTCACGTCTCATGGAATTAGCACATAACCTATGGTGGAGTTGGACCCCGGAGGCTCGTCGATTGTTTGAGCACATCGATCCAACCCTCTGGGTACTGACCCACCACAACCCCGTAGAATTACTGGCAAAGGTCAGGCCAGACCGACTCATGCACCTCACCCAAGATCCCTCGTATATGCGGTTGTACTCTGCCGCTCTCAAGATATTTGACGAGTATCTTCAGAACAAACAAAGTTGGTTTAAAACACAGCACGGCGATTTGAAAGCGCCCACCATCGCCTACTTCTCTGCGGAGTTTGGCCTACATCGGTCTATCCCGATTTACAGTGGGGGCCTAGGCATTCTTGCCGGGGACCATTGTAAGGAAGCCAGCGACCTGGGCGTGCCCCTGGTGGGAATCGGATTCATGTATCCACAAGGATATTTTCGACAACGGATCACGCCGGAAGGATGGCAAGAAGCGGCGTATGCTCCATTTAAACAAGCAGAATCGCCGATTCATCCTGCCCTCACTCCATCAGGCGAGGCCTGCAGGATTACGGTCGAGATCGGAAGCCGAGTCGTCACTGCAGCAGTCTGGAAAGTGCTCGCCGGACGGGTGCCCCTCTACCTCATTGATACAGACGTCCCCGAGAACAGCCCTGAGAATCGGGCTCTTTCAGCTCGACTGTATGGCGGCGATCAAGAGATGCGCCTCTGTCAGGAATATCTGTTGGGTATCGGCGGTGTCCGTATGCTTCGTGCTTTGGGCATCGCACCGACGGTCTGGCATGCCAATGAGGGCCACTCTGCCTTCCTCACACTCGAGCGCATTCGCGAATTGATCCAGAAAGGATCGACGCACGCAGACGCCTGCGAAGTGGTCCGCCAGAGCACCGTATTTACGACCCATACACCCGTGCCAGCCGGCCACGACGTGTTCCCCCATCACCTCATGGACCGGTACTTTACCGGCTATTGGGAACAACTGGGTCTCTCGCGGGAAGACTTCCTTCGATTGGGCGACACACCGGAGTCGCAGGGACAAGGATTCAACATGACGGCACTCGCGATACGAATGGCCGCGCATGTGAACGGGGTCAGCCGTGAGCACGGACGGGTCTCGCGTGAGATGTGGCACCATATGTGGCCGGGCCTGGCAATCGAGCAGGTCCCCATCCGTAGCGTGACGAATGGCATCCATGCCCCGACCTGGATCGCACCG
>JANYAJ010000370.1 GCA_025361385.1 Nitrospira sp. | reverse complement strand
CTCACGGCGCGCCCAAGCTGCCACCTTCTTCGTCAAGCGTCAGGCCTGACGACACGTTGGTGCAGGCCAGGGTTAAACGGCTCTAGTCGAGCCTTTGCATCCTGTCGGGATACATTGTTTGTTTGCCCGCCCATCAGGGAGATGATAAAGTCAGGCGGTCCTCTCTGGAAGACACTGCGTGAGGTGAACCGAGGTGGGAGTCATTCACCGAAGTCGAGGAGTGCGATGCCATCTATTCTTGTCGTCGATGACGAAGACCAAATCCGTCAATTAATCCGCGAAACATTGGAGCAGGCCGGTTTTCACGTCATGGAAGCGCGTGACGGGAAGGAAGCGCTCCAGCAATATCGGCTGGCTCCGGCCGACGTGGTCGTGATGGATATTTTGATGCCCGATCAGGATGGTCTGGAGACCACCGCCACGTTGCGGAGGGAGTTTCCAAAGGTGAAAGTCATCGCGATTACCGGCGGGAGCGATATGATTGGTATCCTCAACTTTCTCGATGTCGCCAAAATGCTTGGCGCACACCGTACCCTTCAGAAGCCCTTTGAGATGAAGACCCTCATTGAGACGATTCAGGCCGAATTGCAGGCCTAGACCACAATCGTTTCCGTCTCCCTGACAGACCCGTATTGACAACCCGGCCTTCAGAATTCACACTGCCTCGCGCATCATCCACGGAGCATCGTAGTGAATATGGTCACGACATGGTGGAGCCCTCAATTCAATGCCTTGCTGGGCAGTCTTGTCGTGGCGGCGGGTGCCTGGCTGGCGTGGGACTCGTTCTCATCCTGGGGGATTGTGCTCGTCGCAGGGGCTGTTGCAGGCTTTCTCCTCTGGCAGGGGCGGACAATTGCACTGGTCTGGGCCTGGGCGACTCTGTTGATTGGGCTGGAGAGTCTGGCCTGGCCCATTGTGACGATGGTACAGATCCGGGCAGTGACCACAGAGCCGACGGATGATCAGATGGGAACGATTCTCTCGGCTGTGCTGACGGGCCTCTTTTCGGCAATCTTTTGGATCACGTTTTCCTACGGGCTGTTCAAGCGAATCGGTCAACCCCTCGTCGTTTCATCAACCGATCTACCCATCAGCGCTCCATCTGCATTGCACGTAGAGCCGCCTCAGCAGAACAAGATCGCACCTAGCACATCTCGATCGGATCGACGTCGACGTCGAACTTGATCGCCCGGCGCTGATACGTCCGTTCCAATTCCTTGACCGTGGTCCGTACCGCGTCGAGCCCTGCTTCCCGTTCGAGCGATTTCACGAGAATCTGCCATCGATACCGTCCCCGGAGTTTCGCCACCGCAGAGGGAACTGGTCCTAGCACGGTAAGACGGTCAGAACAACCAATCGGTTGAGCTGCTGAAGGGGCTTTGGCCGCGGTTGCCGGTTTCACCACGGAGGGTGACGCGCAAGCGATGAGTCGGGCCACCCATGTGGTGGCCGCGACACGTACCATATTCTCGTCATTTCCCGATACGAGGAGGGCAATGAGATAGACCGCCGGCGGATATTCCAATGCCGTCCGATGGGACAGCTCCTCCGACACAAAAACGGATTCGTCGTTCTGGACTACAGCCTGAATCGCATGATGAGAGGGGAGCGCGGTCTGGATGATAACCTGGCCACCGGCCCCTGCTGAGGCGGCGAGGCTGACTGCATCGAGGAGTGTATGATAGGTGCGTTCGGCAGATCGGAAATCCGGCACGCTGAGTCCTGCGTCTGCCTGCACAATTCCCACGAGACCTATGGTAGGGAGAGGTCCGCGCCGTAGCAGCAATTGTGTTCCGACAATAATGTCCCATTCTCCTTGTTCGACCCTGCGCCAGAGGGTCTCGGCTTGAGCCGGTTTTTTCATGGTGTCTCCGTCGAGCCGAAGCACGGTTGCGCGGGGAAATAGTCGCTTCGCATCCTCTTCCACCCGTTCGGTGCCCTCCCCGATCGACTGCATGCGCGGGCCGGAGCAGGTGCCGCAGGTCTCGGGGATGGGTGCCACGGCCCCGCAGTAGGAACAGTGCAGGCGGCTCGCCTGCCTGGAATACATCAGTGCGACACGACAGGCAGGACAGCGGGGGACCTGGCCGCAGTCACGACAGACGAGGGCGCCGGCATAACCTTTCCGATTGAGAAACAACAGGACACCGGCCTTACGACCGATCGTCTGCTCGATCGCTCGAACGAGTGGTTGGCTCAGCACCGTGCCATAACCATGATCGCGTAAATTAACGATCTGCAGGCTCGGTCTCGCATCAGGCGGTAGAAGCTTGCGAAGCGCGATGCCGCGTTGTGCCACTGCTGCTCTGGTCTCAAGGCTGGGATGGGAAGAGCTCAGGACCAGCAGGGCCTGCTCAGTCTGTGCTCTCGACCAGGCCACGTCCCGTGCATGGTAATGTGGTTCCTGTTCCTCTTTAAATGCCGCATCTTCTTCTCCCTCGACCCAGATCACTCCGATGGTGGTCAATGGGAGAAAGATGGCTGAACGGGTTCCCACGATGACTCGAGCGACCTTCCGCTGAATCTGATCCCACAGCGCGGCTTTGGCTTGGTCTGAAAGACCGCTATGGACACAGACCGGGGAGATGCCCTTCCCGTCATTACGAATCAACCGTGCAATCCATTGGGCCCGTTCTGCTTCGCCTACGAGGATGAGGACCGTCTGTCCACGGTCGAGCACGAGGCGGATGGCCTGCTGGAGCAACCCCAATCGATCGGTCCAAGGAGCCTGGACCAGAACCCGAGAAGTTTCTTGGCTGTTCAGCGCGTGGAACAGCGGCGCGGCCCAAGGCATGACCGGGTCAGGAAGCAGTGGCCTGGTGATGTTGAAAGAGGTTTGCCCTTCCTGAATGGAAAGTTGGGTGAGAGGTGACGCCGAAGCAGATGACCGATCTTGGACCTCCACCACCCATTCGCGAGCCTTAAAATCTTGCAAGAGATCAGCCGTCACAGAACTGCGGGACGGTCGACGAAGTGCGATCGATTGTTTTCCCAACTTCGTGAGCAATGCCCGAGCCTTTGCCGAGCAGGGCTCGCGAGCCACATGGGCAGCCCTCCCTCGCTCCGTCAGTGCGTAGTAGCTGATCTGCGCTTGTGGTTTGGGCGCCGGCGGCAGCACCAACCTGAGGCATTGTCCCCATGGCGCGACATATTGTTCGGCTACCTGCCGTGAGAGTTCAAATAGGTTCGAGGACACATCTGTTGCGGCCCCCGCCAGGAGCAACGAGTGAATGTCCTTGAGGCGTGCCTGATCGAGGTTGTAGGGCAGAACAGGGAAGAGGGCGATCACCGCCCCTTGGAGCATCGATCGTCCGAAGGGCACAAGCACGAGATGCCCAATGCGCAATGTGGGACGGAGTGACAATGGCACGCGGTAGGTGAATGGACCTGCCAGATGCCGAGGCACAATGACATCTGCAAAAATGGCCTCAGGCTCTATGGGTGGAGGGGATACCTGTGTGGAAATCATGCGGCATTGTAGCAGCACTGGAAAAGTGGGAACAACGAGAGGGACGGCAAGGTGTGGAGGGGATGCAGAAGAGGGGCGACGATTCAACGTCACCCTCTCCTGCATCCTTCCGGGAACTTATTGTCGTGGCGCGACTGGAGTAGCAGGAGTCTGATCTGAATGGTTCTGGTCAACCGATGGCGGAATCGTTTCCATTGCAGGATCTACAGGGACAGATGAGGGGGTTGCCAGAGACGGATTTGTTGAAGCCGCTGGGATTGTGGAATCCATTGAAGGGATCGGAGTTCCGTCTTCCGCTGAACTGAGGCGGGACATATTATAGCCGTTCTCACCAGTTTCGACAGGCTTTGTCGATGGTGCAGACGGGCCTTTCACTGAATCGGGTGAATAGAGCACGATGTCTACGCGGCGGTTTTTCTGCCTGCCCGGCTCCGTGGCATTGCTGGCTAGCGGCTTGGTCTCGCCATAGCCGACCGACGATAGTTTCGCCGAATCGATGCCACCCTTTTCGGTCAAGTAGCGAAGGACGATACCGGCCCGAGCTTTCGACAGGTCCCAATTCGTCTGGTACAGCGACTTGAGTGAGGGCCCGATTTCTCGGTTATCCGCATGGCCTTCAATGCGAATCTGTCGATCGCCGGCGGTGGTTTTAAGATAAGTGATCAGCTCATCGAGCACCTGATAACCTTCGGTCTTGATCGTGGCTTCGCCGGATTCAAACCGAAGTTGCTTCATGAGATCGCCAAGGCTGATTCTGGTTTCTCGGGCAACATCCTGGACTTGGAACCTGCTTGGAGAAGGAGCGACAGCAGGGGAAATATCCAGAGACCGCTGGGACGATTGGGAGACTGGCATGATCTCAGGCGCACGAACCTTCACGCGGAAGCGATCGCCTTTGAGAACGCGGGAAGTCGATTTCGTAATCAACGCCGTGGAAGTTCGGCCCTCGATGGATAGGATCTTCAATTCTCCCACGACCCGTTGAGGAAGGCCTCCTCCAGACCGCATGACGTCCATTCGATCTCCAGGTCTGACCCCATCTTCTCGTCCTCGATCCAGATAGACGACATTTCTTTGCGCCACCATGTTCATGAGGCCCATGTTGGACTGGAACTCTACAATCCGTCCCTCCACATCACCGTCGGAAGGCTGATCAGCGGCCGCTCCCTCCTCAGTCGGAAGCACAAACTTCATTACGGGGTCGCCTGGCGACACCGCTGCATACGCGTGGACGATCGTAACCGTGGTCAGGCCTTTGTCTGCTTGACTGACTTGAACCACTGCGAGGCGGTTGACCAAATAGCCCAAGTATTGACCGGTGATGGGATGGAAGACTTTGCGTGCTCGCTTATAGATCGTAAAAAGATCTCCGGGCAAGACATCGCCGGGATTCTTCAGCCGGAGGTAGAGGACATCCCGGCTACCTAAGATCATGTGATCTCCGGTAGTCTGATTGTCCCCGGTGATTACATTCACGAACCCATCTTGAGGAGTCGATCGCTGAATGGATCCAGAGGAGTAGGCTAAGGCCTGTTCCCCGAATCGGATTGAATTCAAATCGTCTGATGCCCCGGCCAGAGGAAGGAGTGGCGCGGCCAGAGTCCAGATCATGAGCGAGACGGCACATTTCATTGAATAGTCAGCCATGGTTGTCCTTCGTGTGAGGCAAGTAGTACTGTCAGAACCATAGCAAATAGTCTTGTATTGTCAAGAATATTGAGGCCTTGTCCTCGTTGACCCGCCAATTCACTCAATGTTAGGGTAATCGAAGGATAGGGTTTTTCGCACAGGGGGAACATTCATGGCGCCTGAATTGCCTCCTGCCCACGAGGCTCAACCTCAAGGTCGTTCCCGTATCGAAACCCAGATTCACCGACGCAAAAAAGCCAAGGCCTTCTCGGCCCTGGAACCAGAATGGGATCAAGTCGATCAGGTGCCACCATCTCACCTGCGCATGCCATCTGGTTCCATGGCTCCTACCCCGCCCAATAAAGCGAAGAACCCTTCATAAATCAGCCGGGTTAGCCTGACAAAAGCTTGTGAGTCTGGCAGATTCTTTGGTCGGCCATAACTCGGGCTGCCGGTCATATCAATCTTCTCCCTCTGGTTTCTTCTTGAGTCAACGACAGCGAGCGTCGCCACACAAGAGAACCTAGGACTTTCGGGACAAGACCGTAGGTCCTTTGGACGCTTGCTATCACCGCAATCCAGGGTCTAAGATCTCGCTCTCTTTTGTATCTCAAGGTGTTGAAAGGTCAGCCCTATGAGCGGATTTGAGTTGCTTCTTGAGTACCTGACCCGATACTTTCCGATTCTGCTGTTCACTTTCGTGGCACTGGCGTTTGGCGTGGTGACGCTGATCCTCAGTTATCTTGTCCAACCGAAGTATCCAGAATCTGAGAAGCTCTCTACCTATGAGTGCGGGTCGGAGCCGTTTTCTGATGCTCGGATGCCGTTTCCGGTTCGGTACTACATTTTCGCGATGCTCTTCGTGATTTTCGATATCGAGGTCATCTTTCTCTACCCATGGGCGGTGGTCTTCACCAAAATAGGGTTGATCGGGTTGATTGAAATGCTGGTCTTCATCGGGTTGTTCTTAGTGGCCTATGTCTATGCCTGGCGTAAGGGGGCCCTGGAATGGGACTAATTCAAATCGGTCGTCACGATAAAGACGGCACCCCAGACGTCGTGACCACAACGGTCGAAAAAGCGGTGAATTGGGCTCGCAAAGGCTCGCTCTGGCCTATGACATTTGGTCTGGCCTGCTGCGCCATCGAAATGATCGCGGCGGTGTCGTCACGGTACGATATGGATCGTTATGGGGCCGGCGTCTTTCGTGCCTCACCACGGCAGTCAGATCTCATGATTGTCGCCGGTACCGTCTGCCGACGGATGGCGCCGGTCATCCGGAAAATTTACGACCAGATGCCGGAACCGAAATATGTCATTGCGATGGGATCCTGCGCCACGTCAGGAAACATTTACGACAGTTATAGCGTCGTTCAGGGCGTCGATCGCTTTGTGCCGGTGGATATCTACGTGCCGGGATGTCCTCCAACACCGGAGGCGCTCTTTGACGGCATTCTTAAATTACAGGAACGGATCATGCTAAAACGCGTGTTCCTGACACAGCCGGATCAGGTCAAGCCCGGCCTTAAGATTTAGAGACAGGTCTCGATCAATGTCATTGCAGCAATTGGCGGGTCAATTACAGGATACCTTTCCCGCTGGCTTGGTGAAAGCCGTTGAGTGGCGTGGCGACCTCGCGGTGACCGTGCCACGGGACCGCCTCCATGAAGTCGCACAGTTTCTCCATGACGATCCGGCCATGGATTTCGATTACATCGTGCATGTGAGTTCGGTCGATTGGCCTGATGACGAAGAGCGATTTGAAGTTGTGTATGAGTTCTATTCGATTAAAAAGCGCCAGCGCATCCGGCTCAAGACTCGAGTGCCTGAATCGGATTGCATTGTGGATTCCTTGACGGATCTCTGGAAAGGTGCGGACTTCATGGAGCGTGAAGTCTACGACATGATGGGCATTCGCTTTCGGCACCATCCGGATCTCCGCCGGATCCTCATGCCAGACGATTACACCGAAGGGTATCCGTTACGAAAAGACTTTCCGCTTCGTGGCAAGGGTTGGCGTGACACGTTCGAGTTCCTAGACGAAACGGCTCGGTAGGATAGACGATGGCCTTTGAAGATCAACGAACAACCGTTTACAAGGTCGACCCGGCCCATCCGGAGAGCGAGACCCTTCCGACCTTGCGCACGGAGGAACTCCTGCTCAATATGGGTCC
>JANYAJ010000336.1 GCA_025361385.1 Nitrospira sp. | reverse complement strand
ATGCATCCTTCCGCAGACGGAGCCGCCATTGGCGCAACGTCGCTCCTGGACTTTCGCCGGCTTGCTGCCGTCGTGTCAGGCATGGAGGGAGGCGTCTACCTCAATCTCGGTTCTGCCGTCATTTTACCGGAAGTCTTCCTCAAAGCGGTGTCGCTGGGACGCAATTTGGGCCATGATCTGACCAACATTACGACCGTGAACATGGACTTCCTCGTTCACTACCGCCCGCTTACCAACGTGGTACGGCGACCGACCCAAAAGGGCGGGAAGGGTTACTCCCTCATCGGCCACCACGAAATCATGGTGCCGTTGCTCGCCGCGGCCGTGCACGAAGAATTGGGGTAACCCCCGTCCTATGGCTCCACGCCAAGCCCCTCCAGTGACCTCGCAGCAGCTGACCCGGATGTGGGCCGATCTCAATACTCGCTACTTCACCGGCCTGCTGCCTCCGATCGATCTCGTCTGGAGCCGTCGCTTGACCTCCTCGGTCGGTATGTTCGTGAGTCGTCGAGGCCCGAAGCCACGGCTGGATCAGGAGGGTCTCCGCCCTCCCGTCACACGCGAAATTCGCCTCTCCCTTCCCTTGCTCCAACAGGTCGTCCAGACAAGCGAGTATGGGGAGCAGGAGATCGTGAATACACTCGCGCACGAAATGATTCATCAATGGCAGTTCGACATCCTCAAGCGGCGGCCAAATCATCGACAGGATTTTCTCCGCAAGATGACCGAGATGAACCGAGACGGGACCCTGGCGATCACCATCTACCATTCGTTGCAGAAGGAAGTCCTCGCGCTGACGCGATTCGCCTGGCGCTGCCGGCAATGCGGCAGGCTGTACCAACGACAACGACGGACGATTCAGCCGCGGCGGCACCATTGCGGCATCTGCCGCGGAGCGCTACAAGAATTGAGGCCGGTAAGTCAGACCCAGATCGAGACACCGCCGCCAGCGCTCACTCTGTTGCAGCGGATTCAATTATCGTTTAGGTTCTAAGCTTCTACCGGAGAAGCCATCCATGCGCTGGTCTCGTCAGATTCTCTTCGGAGACGTGGATGCCATGTTCGCCTCAGCCGCCGTCCTGGCAGATCCACGTCTTGCTGGCAAACCCGTCGCCGTCGGTGGATCCTCTCCGCGAGGCATTATCGCAGCCGCCAGTTATGCCGCTCGTGTGTTCGGCGTCCGCTCGGCCATGCCGACCGGCGAAGCCCGGCGCCTCTGCCCCGACCTCATCCTTGTCCCCCCTGACAGGCCGCTCTATCATCGGCTGCATGAACAGATGCAGGACGTCATCAACCGCCTGCTCCCCGTCACCGAATGGACGAGCATCGATGAGTTTTACGCGGAGACGACGGACATGCAGTCGCTCTATCCCTATCCGTCCCGCCTGGGCCAATGCGTGAAGGACGCGATCTTCGACGCGACGGGACTTCATTGCACAATTGCACTCGCCAGCGGCAAAACCGTGGCGAAGGTGGCCGCGGATGCCCATAAGCCGGACGGACTGGCGGTGATCGAACCGGGTATGGAAGCGGCGTTTCTGGCGACGCGGCCGGTGCGCGACCTGCCGGGCATCGGACCGAAGTCTGCGGCCATGCTGAATAGGCTCGGCATCCACTGCGTCGGTGACCTGCTCAATCCACGGCATGAGCCGTTTCTTCGACAACAATGGGGCACCCGCCTACTCGCGTGGCAGGAGGTGGCGCAAGGAATCGATCGCGACCCAGTCGTGGCCGATCGAGCCTCCAAAAGCCTCGGACATGAAACGACGTTCGAACAGGACACCAGCGATCTGGCCTTCCTGGAACTGACGATCAAAAGTTTTCTCGGGACATTGGCGCATGACCTGCGCGTGCAAGGACTGGCGGCAGGATCGTTCACCGTCAAACTCAAAGATGCCACGTTCCAGATCACCACGCGGCAGCAGCAGTTTGGACATCCGCTCAACTACGATCCCGCCATGTGGCCGGCCATCCAGTCGGCGCTCCAGAGCCTGGCCAGGCCGCGCACCCGCTATCGGTTGGTGGGTTTATCGCTGTCCGGCCTCGTACCCGCGACAGA
>JANYAJ010000326.1 GCA_025361385.1 Nitrospira sp. | reverse complement strand
CGCCCGCAACCCAGCCAAGGCATGCTTCCGGTGTCTCGTCTCGTGTCTCATCGGTGGCTCCTTTTCTTTGTGAACCATGGAGTATTCCACGGCAGGAGCCCCTCATTCAAAATTCAACGGACTTCAGTATAACTCCCCGAATGTAAGCAGAAGGGCGATGAAGTCGCCGTGGTCTTCAATGGCGCCGGTACGCGCTGGCCGGCTGAACTGACGAAGCTCTCACATCCGGCCAATGGCCTCTACAATGCCGTTCGTGATGTTGTGCAAGGCGCCTCATGCGGCTGTGCGGAGGTCTTCGGAGCGACAGAGAGTGTCAAGTCGTGCGGAGTGCCGATTGTGAAAGACCATGCGCTGGCCGGAACCGCGGGACTCTTGAGCCTCCGTCGTTACATCGCGGAGGGATGGCAGACGGTCGTGTTTTGAGCCAATTCCCAGAAGGCGGCCGGAAGGCCGTCTCCTGAATATGGTGGAGCTGAAAACGAACGGGGGGACACGATGGCGACGAAGTATCTCGATCTGATGTTTACCGATGCGGTGTGCCGTGCGCAGACCCAGTATTACGGACACGCAGGCAAGATCGCAGATGCCCCTGAACGAGACCCATTGGGCCAGGCAGAGGCTGAGTTTATTGCCACTCGGGATAGCTTCTACGTGGGGTCTATCAGCGAAAACGGGTGGCCCTACATTCAGCATCGCGGGGGGCCTCCTGGATTCTTGCGCGTGGTCAACGAGACGACGTTGGCCTTCGCCGACTACAAGGGAAACCGACAGCTGCTCACGACCGGCAATGTCTCAGTGAACGACCGTGTGGCGCTGTTCCTCATGGACTACAAGAACCACGAACGGCTGAAAATTCTTGGTCATGCTCGTGTGGAAGACGCCCGTGCCCATCCAGAACTTATTAGGCAGATCACTGAATCAAAGATGCGGTCGAGTGTGGAGCGGCTGGTCTTCATCGATGTTGTCTCGTTCGACTGGAACTGCCCCAAATACATCACGCCACGGTACTCGGCAGAGGAAGTCGAAGAGCTGGTGGGTCCGTTGAGAGGCAGAATTGCCGAGCTCGAGGCCCAACTTCATACGGTGAAATCGTGATGGCGTTCTGTGCTTGAGAATATTTCCCCTATCTCGAAGGAGTTCAGACCATGAAGGTGGCGCAGATTTGGCGATATCCGGTCAAGTCGATGGGTGGTGAAAAAATAACTCGCGCGGTCGTGAGTTCGCTCGGCATCGAGGGGGATCGCGTCGTGCATGTGAAGGATGCGCGAGGTCATGTGATCACGGCCAGATCACACCATCGGCTTCTCGGTCACCATGCCACGCTCAACGAGTCCGGCGAGCCTGTGGTCGACGGCCTGCTGTGGAGCGATCCCAAGGTCCGCAAAGATGTTGTGGATATCGTGGGGCCTGGCGCCAAGCTGGTTCGCGATGAGTCGATCGATCGTTTTGACGTCCTGCCCTTGTTGGTCGCGACGGATGGAGCGATCGTGGCCTTTGGACATGATGGCCAGCGCCTCAGACCGAATCTTGTCATCGGCGGGGTCGAGGGTTTGGCAGAGCGCTCGTGGCCAGGGCAATGCCTGCGTATCGGAGAGGTCATGATCGGAATCCAGGATCTTCGTGGGCGCTGCATCATGACAACGTTCGATCCCGACAGCCTGAAACAAGACCGTCAGGTGCTCACAGACATCGTGCGGAAATTCGGTGGCACGCTCGCCTTGAATTGTTACGTGATCCGGGGTGGCGAGATTCGAGTCGGAGACGCCGTCGAGCTGGTCAAACACAATGAATGCGAGACCGTCCGCGCGTAGAGAGACCAATTCATGAGCGAGATGTCCAAGAGAGTCTCCTTTCAGATTTCTGTTGGTTCGGAAACTGGCATTCGCCAGATAACGGTGCCAGGAACCATTTCGGTCAGGCCGGTTTCTCCCTCTGCGCACACGTCCTCATTCTTTCCTAGTTCATCATCCACCAGAAAGGGTGTGGGAAACTCTCGACTTTGCCCATTGAGGTAGGCACTTCTGATTTTATACCGCTCTTTATAGGAGGTGCCAAGGCTGCCCTTTGCTGCGCGCATCGGACGATATACATGCTCCCTCCAAGCTTGCTCTTTTTCTCTCTAGGGATGGGGGCTGATTGATCTTCCACTGCGCGCGTCCAACGAGGGCCTTCGGAGGCCGCGCGTTGCGCGAGCACAGAAGATCACCAGGCTCCATCCCCTCCTCTGTTCTGCGAGCAAGAAGGGCACCTGG
>JANYAJ010000309.1 GCA_025361385.1 Nitrospira sp. | reverse complement strand
CCAAGGTATCGCTGAAGCTGCTTGGCGCTCATCCCCGGAGTGTGGGTGGCCATCATGTAGGCCGCCCAGAACCAATCTTGAATAGAAATCTTTGAGCGGTGCATGGCCGTTCCGGACGTTGGGGATGTCTGCTTGCGACAGACTGTGCACTCAAAGACGTAGCGCTTCGAATTTAAGTAGGCGGCTTCGCCGCCGCAGTCCGGGCACGTGAACCCGTCAGGCCAGCGAGACCGTACCAAGTAGTCTAGGCACGCCTCTCGTGAGGACAATTGATCGCGAAACTCTCGCATGGTCTTTGGATAAGCCGGCCGCCCCATAGCGGCAAGGTTCCTCCAATTGACTCTCCGGAGTCAACCGGATAAGCATTTACCCATAATCCCTTCCTAAGGACTTGCTTGGACTTTGCCTTGTAGTTTCTCTGAAATCTTGAGAAGGCCTATGCCAGGGGCCAGTGTTATTACAGTCGCGATCCAATTGACTAAATTAAATGGACTCAATAGGTCTTGAACCCCTGAAAATCCCTCCTTAATCCAGACACCCAGTATGCCCGCAAGGATCAGTAGGGAGGCAAGGACCAGCCAGACATAGCCAAGAATTTTTGTAGCGGTAGCCCAGAAATTCATTTGCCGCCTTGTTCTAGTGTTGCCAGAAGGATTCGTCTCTCCTGCATACCAGGATTCTTCGCGAAGGGAGTGTAAGCTCTTGCCATTAGAGCGTCAATTCATGTTCAGCCACAAAATACCTCATTGGAGACGCTAAGTTAGATAGAGACATGCATAACCCGCCCGATCCGGTGACAATCGGACGGGCGGGTTATGCCCCCGACTCAGTAACACGCGGATCTACGGATACATTACCTGCTGTCGCCTGTCTAAGAGGCCTTGACACGTCATTCAGTTTGACGTACAGATATGTCATTCAGTATGCAGTACACAGGAGGCGATATGAAGACACAAATGATGCAGTTTCGGGTAAACGACGAAGAAAAGGCGTTGATCGAGAAGTGCGCTAAGAAAGCGGGCATGACGGTCTCTGAGTACATCCGGGCCTGCATGCTCATGGAAATGGTGGTCGATGGCGAAATGCAGGCGCTGAGAATCGTCGGGCGCACGATCGGCATGAAAGCGATGGATGCGTTGAGCCGACGCCTTAAAGCCAAGCCCGTGGTCGACTGATGGCGCAGGCTGCCCAGTCCGGCGCAAGCCGGACGGGCAGAAGCCCCCGCCTGGTAAAACGGGGGCGCAATTTCTAGGCAACGGATCATGAATATTTCCAACCGATTAGACAGCCACCCTGTTCCTCAGAGAGCACTCGCATCGGGAAATGAGACATCCGTAGCACTGCGCCAGCAAGTCTGTCATCGGTGCGGAAAGGCCTGGTGGCCCCGTCGCCCTAAAAAACCAGCCCGATGCCCCGGTTGCAAAAGTCCCTACTGGGATAGGCCCCGCCGCCTGAAACACCCCATCATGCCCTTGAAAGAACCCGTGAACCAAATGGCATTGACGAAGTCTTTAGGTCGGAAAATGGCAAGGACCCTTGGGAGAGGGACCGAGCACGGGAAAGATACCGACGACCGTTCTTTGGCAAAGGCACTTCACGTGCTCAAGGAGATGAAGGTAGCTGGAAGGACCTGGCAGGAGATGGGAGAACGCATGGAACGAGAATTCGGCGCAAGCCTGGAGAAGGATCAACTGAAAGCGCTCGTCCGATAAACACTCAATTCCCTGCCCCCCGCCAACTTCGGGGCAGGGATCAATCCGAGTTGCAGGGCGGTGCACCTCGCAGCGGGCAGGCCTGGAAGATTGCAGGAAGGCTGGACCGATGCTCTGCGTGCGTCGCGCTGCCACCAAAGAGACGCTGGCGTGCCGACGCGAGCGCAGAAGGGGGTTCGGGGGTGTCGTAAGACTCCCCCGGTTTGTTTCTTTATGCTTCTGACGATCAAAGAACTCGCTGAACAACTGCGAATCAAACCAGGGACACTCTATGCCTGGGCAGCGCACGGCAAGATCCCGTGCCGGAAAATTCATGGGTTAGTCCGGTTTGACCAACATGACATAGATCGCTGGTTGTGCTCCTTTTCTCCGACAACATTCCGGTCTCTCCAGATAGGGCAACGGACGGCGGACCCTTCCGACCTCGACAGATTGATTGCGAGAGCCAAGCGTGACGTTTATACTCCCGGCCACGGGGAAACCATAACACCGAGTCCCACTGGAAAGGAGTGAACGAATGGGACTCGTGAAGAGAGGTACGACGTGGTGGATGTCATTCACGTATCAGGGCCAGCAGGTCAGACGGTCGACGGAGACGACTGATAAACGGCTGGCTGAGGCAATCTTAGGCAAGGTGAAGGTCCAGATTATCGAAGGGCGATTCTTCGAGAAATCCGAGCCGCAACAGCGGACGTTGAAAGAACTTATGGATCGGTACGCCAGCGAACATGCCGCGAGACGGGCCAATCATCGGCGGGAACTCACCAGCATTAAGAACCTGAAGACCTTTTTCGGGAATCCAACGCTGGATCAGATCACGCCGAAGCTGATCGTGGCCTACAAGAACCAACGGTATGCCGAAGGAGTCAAGCCCGCCACGATCAACCGAGAGCTCGCGACCTTAAAGAAAGCGTTCAATCTGGCTCGTCGAGAGTGGGAATGGTGTACCGATAACCCTGTCTGCCGCGTCTCTATGGAGAAGGAAAACAATACGCGGGTTCGCTGGTTGACCGTGGAGGAAGAACAGCGGCTTCTCGCTGCGGCGATTCCATGGCTGCGTGAGCTGGTAGTTTTTGCCACCTATACCGGCATGCGCATGGGAGAGATCCTAGCTCTCACGTGGGCTGGTGTCGATCTGTTCCGTCGAACGGTCACCGTCTTTCGCTCAAAAAATGGCGAGCGGCGAACGATCCCGGTGAACACGACCGTGCTGGATCTTCTGAACGGTAAATACGCGGCACGTCCAGGGAAGATTGATCTCGTCTTCCACAGCGAAAGCCATACGCCACTTGATGGGAGCAACATCCGGCGGGCTCTGACCATCGCGCTCGACCATGCGAAGATTCAAGATCTTCATTTCCACGATCTTCGCCATACGTTCGCGACCAGGATGGTTCAAGCCGGAATAGACCTGTATAAGGTTCAACGGCTCCTGGGGCATAAGTCACCCATCATGACGCAACGCTATGCCCATCACTATCCGGAAAGTCTTCGGGAAGGGGTGGATGCGTTGGAGGCAGGACGGTTGTTTAGCACAAATTTAGCACAATCGCAGATTCGATCGTGCGAGGCATCTCTAAGCCACTGAAAAAATGG
>JANYAJ010000299.1 GCA_025361385.1 Nitrospira sp. | reverse complement strand
TACGCTGGCCAAGCCGCATCGCCATTGTGAGGACCATCGGCAAAACTTGATCGTGTGTTCTGGAATGGTGGCAAGCATCAAGAACTGATGCTCCGGCGCGCGACGTTTCAGCTGCGTGGGGTTGAGATGGTCCCCGTAGAGAAAGAATTTCATGGGTATTCACTGCCTCAGGATACAAAGGTGTCGACTAGACCAATATTTGTAACATAACCTCTTTCACGCGCACAAGCCGCATGCGAGGTTGTGCGTGTGGACTGGCGGTGGTTCGATTGACTTCGCGTTGCTGCTCTTCCTAAGATACAAGGCGAGGCTGTGCGGTCTTTTGTCCTCTCATCGAACCCCTTGTTCAGGATGTCCATGTCACAGAACCATTCGTCTTCTCCTGCTGTCTCTTCTTCGTTCTCGATGGTGACGGTGATTCATTATGCGGTTGTGGCTCTACTGCTATTGGGTGGGCTGTACTATCTCTGGATGAAGCCTCCGTTGCTCAATCCCATGGCTGATCCTCGGGCTGCCGAGGCCCTTGCGTTGGTGCAAACCCATCGGGCGCTGGGTTATCCCACGATTCTTCAGGCGATGACCGAGCACGTGCGTTCGATGAGCGAGCGTCATCGGGTTGCCCGGCTGGGTGAGTGGCGGGTGAAGCTGGTGGAAGGGGATATGTATGAGATACGAGTTCAGTTACGAGACCAAGGGGTGACGGGTCAATGGTTCGAGCGGGAGTTTATTTGGCATGCCAATCTTGCGGTGAAGAAGGTCAATGCCGCGTCGCTTCCGGCCGACGGAGTGACTCCCAAAGAACCGGATAGTGAACCGGCAGGATTGCCGACCCCGCCAATGCCTCTCGGCACTCCAGGATACTGAAACAATCAGCCAGTCGGTCTTGTTCATTTGGTCTGTTCGGTCTGTCTCGTCTATTTGGTTGAACCAGCGCGACCAGATGAACCAGATAGACTGAACCTGTCTTCCGACAGGCTCCTATTTGAAGTGCTCCGGCAACGCGACCTGAACGTGACTCCCTTCGATTCGGACGTGACAGCAGGCGACGGTAATGTTCGGATTCTCCGGCCGTGCTCCAGTCCGTACGTCAAAGCGCCATCCATGCCACGGACATTCGACGATGTGGCCCTCCAGATATCCTTCCCCCAATGGCCCTCCCGCATGCGGGCAGGTGTTGTCGACGGCATAGAAGGATCCGTCGACATTGAAGAGCGCAATCCAAACTCCTTGGACTTCGACGGTCCGTCCGGTCCCTGGAGGAATCTCCTCCACTCTCGCAACGGTGACAAATTCAGGCATGTCGCTGATCTTTCCTGTTGGAGGCCTGGCCGATGAGACGAGTCTGTTTCCCAGACCCGTCAATGACTTGATTTCGACTAAGGCTTATGGCATAGACAAAGGTACGCGTCCTAAGACTAAACCAGCGCCTTCTCACAGAAGGAGCCCCGGTTGGGAATGAGGTTGCTGCATGGAAATGACTCTCCTGCTCAACGCGACGTACGAGCCCCTGCGGGTGGTCCATTGGCAAAAAGCCATTGCGCTTCTCTGGCAGGGCAAAGTTGAAGTCCTCGAGGTCTACGACCGAGAGGTTCATGCGGTGTCGATCTCCTTCAAGCTTCCCTCCGTCATGCGGCTCCTCAAGCTGGTTCGTCTCAAGGATGTCCACCGGGCCGTGAAGTTCTCCCGCATCAATATTTTCACACGCGATAGTTATGCCTGCCAATATTGTCGGTTCAAGTTCCGGACCGAAGAACTGACGTTCGATCATGTCGTCCCCATCGCCAAGGGTGGGCGAAAGACCTGGGAGAATATCGTCACCGCCTGCTGGCGCTGTAATAATAAGAAAAGCGGTCGCACGCCCGATGAAGCCGGCATGAAGCTGATGAAGAAGCCGGTCAAACCACGTTGGAATCCGATTGTGACGATTACCATCGGAATTCGGAATACGCCAGAAAGCTGGCGCGACTATCTTTATTGGAATATGGAGTTGGACGCCGACCCCGCCGAGACGTAAATACAGTGCTGAGTGCTAAGTTCTGAGGGACTCGATCTTCGCACTCAGGACTCAGGACTTCCCATTCACTGTTTCACCGTATCTAAGATAATCTCGAAATCCCGTCCGCCTGGTAACGTTGGATTCTTCGCGTAGCGGCCTTCGATGTCGCCTGGCTGAGCCGGGCCGGCCTGTCCATCTCGGTCCAATCGGGCTACCACATCCAGCATTCCACGCAATTCAGAGCCTTGCACCATCACATCGGCATTGGTGAGTTCAAACTCCACGGGGAACTGCGGATGGTCGATGCGTCTTGCCGCGACAGGCCTTGCCGCGCCTGGCTTCCGGACAATGACGAAGAGCACATCGGTGGACCGCACCTGATCGGCCAGGGCTGGAGCGATGAGGACATGCCCGGCGATTACGGCCTCGTGGGTCTCCGGGTCGCAGCTATGGGCCAGGCCCAGCCAGGCCGCGATCGCGGCGAGGCCGATAATGCTACCGGCCAGTCCAAGTGTGCGTACGGTATAGGCGGCCATGGGTACGGTTCCTTTGCATAGGTGGAGGGGGCAAACCGGCGCATTATAGCGGGGGCCGGTAGAAAATGGGAAGGCACGGTTTACGCTGCAAAACAGGGTGTTGTATGATACGCCCCACTATTGAATTGGGAGGAACCACCATGGCAGCAAATTCTGGCTTTCCGTTGTCTCTGGATGTGAAGGGTTACCCGGTGCTTGTGCTCGGGGGAGACGAGGAGGCCTCGGAGAAAACTCAACGGTTGTTGGACGCGGGGGCGAAGGTGACCGTCGTGGCACCATCGCTCAACGATACGCTCAAAGATTTGGCTGCATCGGCGAAGGTGGTTCATCGTGGGCGCCATTTTCGCGACACCGATTTGGAAAGTGCGATTCTCGTGATGAATATGGTGCGAGGGGATCGCGATTTTTCGCGCGCGCTCTTCGCGAAGGCGCGGGAGAAGAAGTTCCTCTTGTGGTCGGTCGACCAGCCGGAATGTTCAACGGTGACGATGCCGGCTGTCGTGGCGTCCGGTCATCTCCGTGTCGCGATCAGCACGAGCGGGGTGGCTCCAGCTCTGTCAGGTTTCATGAAGGAAGATATGGAAAAGATCTTCGGTGAGGAGTTCGCCGCCTTTGTGGAATGGCTCGGTGCGCTTCGGGAGCAGACCAAGGCGAACGAGCCGGAGTTCGAAAAACGTCGGGCTCTGTTGCGTGAGGCGTTAGATGGGTTTCGCATATTAGGGAAGGTCCAGTATCCGAAGGTGTGGCTGGATGAACGGGCGAAGCTAGTGGTCGTGCCTGGGATCAAGGGTGAAGCATAAGGGGATGAAGACGTAAATCGTGAGGCGTGAAACATAAAGGGCGATGCGCAGAAGAAGGAGTCGCGATGGTCTTATTGGAATTCAGTATGTCGCCATTGGGCAAGGGAGAGAGCGTCGGCAAGTATGTGTCGCGCTCGCTCGATATTATCGATAAGAGCGGAGTGGATTACCGGTTGAATCCGATGGGGACGGTGCTCGAAGGAGAATGGGATGAGGTCTTTGCCGTCGTCAAGCAATGTTATGTGCGGATGAAGAAAGATTGCGGACGTATTTCCTGCACGATCAAAGTCGACTACCGAAAAGGTCCCAAGGGCCGGCTCACGAGCAAAGTCGCCAGTGTGGAACGACAACTCAAGCGAACAGTGAACACGTAGCTCTCAGGGAGCGGCACGACAGGCCTTATACTCTGTATCTTTCTCGTGACGGCCAGTATCTGAAGGGATACTTGCCGTCACGACGACCATGACGAAGTCTTCCATCTTCTGAACGCAGTTTTCAGTATTCCAGCGTTTTTACACGAAACCACGATTCTCGTATGTCGTGCCCTGCAGGGTATGTACTTTGCGTTGTTCGCCCGATAGTGCTTACGTAGTTTGTCAGTGCCTTGGCAGGATGAACTGGTTTATGCTGTAGGGTATTTTCATGCGGCAAATAACATGGTGGTGATTCACCATAGGTGAGGGGGAGTCGATGGGATGGGTTGTGCTGTTTCGGTGGGCGATTCTGAATGGATTATGGAGTCGGATCGTAGCGTTGAAGTTCAGTACCAATCGGGATTTGGACGTGACTCGTGTTAGGAAAGATCCTCGCAAGCTGGCGGCCGTTCCTGTCGTGCGGATATTCCCCCGTATCGCAATCCAGC
>JANYAJ010000234.1 GCA_025361385.1 Nitrospira sp. | reverse complement strand
CTCATTCCCTTCGAAATCAGGAATCAAGACTTCAATTGTACAGTGAGCGTTGAGCTGCCTGGTGTGCCGGATCGTTTCGGCAAAGATGGCCGCGCCGCCATCTGCTAATTCATCCCGGTTCACCGATGTGATCACCGCATGCTTCAGGGCCAAGGCGTGAACCGCCTCTGCGACGCGTCGTGGTTCCCCATGATCGATTGCCATCGGTCGGCCAGTCTCCACTGAACAGTAGTGGCAGCGTCTGGTGCAGATGTCTCCCAGGATCAAGAAGGTCGCGGTGCGCGCGTTCCAACATTCCCAGCGGTTCGGGCAACGCGCTTCTTCACAGATGGTATGGAGCTTGAGCCGGTCCATCGTCTGCTTGATGTCGAGGTAGTCCGGACCGGTTGTCGCTTGGACTTTGAACCAGGGCGGAAGGCGTTGTGAAGCGTTGACGGCTGACGGCTGACGGCTGCTAGCCTGGGATGATTCAAGGGATGAAGATCGGAGTTTGTCGAGTGGGATGAAGGTCATGATGAATACGGCTATTCGTGAGCGGGATGCGGTCTGAACCAACCGATAATCCTGGCCAGCAGCCCTTCTCGTTTTGGCTCAGAAACAGGATCTGGATACTCGACCCAGAACTCTTGTGAGCCGAGATAAACTCCGTTCCGAAAACTCATCTGGGTTCGAAGTTGCCGATATCCGTCGGAATGTAAGATGTGAATGAGCCTGTGCAACGCGTCATCCTGTGACGTATGGAGACCCGTTTCACGCAAGGTCGTTTCATAACGCAGGATCGCTCGATAGCCTTCCCCCACCTGGACGAACACGACTGGCCGGCTGAAGCCACGCTCTCGGGCATCAAGCCCAGCCAACTGATGTTTATCGAAGCGCTCCTCCATACCGAATACCGATCGACAGGCGTTAGTCCATAGCGCGGAAGACGGCGACCAGATCGCTTAAGGCGACGGTTTTATTTTTGAGAATGGCCCGTTCCGCCTGGATCGCGTCGCGGGTCTTGGTATCTGCCGCGCCGCCTTTCAGGCATGATGCCCCCAAAGCCAAGATACGATCACAGTCCTGCGCGAGCGTGTTTTGTACAACTGGATTGACGGCCAGGATTTCCATGAGTTGACGTCTGGTCTCGGTCAAGTGTCCTTGCAACTCTGAGTCTGGATAACTTTTACGGGCTGCGTCATCAAAACAGCGGTCGAGGTATTGAGCCAGGAACACGTACAGCCGCACAAGCGCGGCGGTCACATCAATGAGCTCTTTGGTGGAGGTCGCCATAATGAGTGAGCCCCCTTTCCTGCTAAGAGAGTTAGAAACGCACGTTCACGTCGCTGCCTTCGACCTGTACGTCATATCGTTCCACTTTCGCCGATGGATTGGCCACGCAGACACCAGTGGTGACGTCGAATTTCCAGCCATGCCAAGGGCACGTGACGACGGATCCTTCGAGATCCCCTTCGCCAAGCGGGCCGCCCCGATGGAGGCAGGTGTTATCGATGGCGTGAAAGGTGCCGTCCACATTGAACACCGCAAGGGTCTTCCCGTTCACTTCTGCGACGATCCCATGGCCCGGCTTCACATCGGTGGTGCCGGCCACCCGTACGAACTCTCCCATCGCCTGTCCCATCCTTTCGTCCGTCGATTACGTTTTTGCAAACGGTTTCTTGAGTTTACTCAGTAGGCTTTCGATCGGTGGAACCGCCGTTGTGGCTCCGGTGATCTCTGCCACAATTTTCTGTGCAATGTCTCGAAACGCAGCCGATTGTGGAGAGGCTGGATCGGCCACGACGATCGGGTTGCCGGAGTCACCGCCGTCTCGAATCGCCGGGTCAATAGGCACTCGGCCAAGAAACGGGACGCCGAGTGTCGCGGCAGCACGCTCCCCTCCTCCGTGCGAAAATATTTCTGTCCGCTCGCCGCAATGGCCGCAGAGGAAGTAGCTCATATTCTCGATAATGCCGAGGAGCGGCACATTCACTTTTTTGAACATCATCATGCCCTTGCGGACATCGTGCAAGGCCACTTCCTGAGGCGTCGTCACAGTGACGGCACCGGTCAGCGGAACCAATTGCGTCAGGGTGAGCTGCGCATCTCCGGTGCCAGGCGGCAAATCGATGAGCAGATAATCCAGCTCGCCCCACAACACGTCGCGGAAAAGCTGCTGAATAGCCGTGTGGATCATGGGCCCGCGCCAGACGACCGCCGTGTCTTCGGGGACGAAGAAGCCCATGGAAATGAGTTTCACGCCGTGACTTTCGGCGGGAACGATCTTGCCGTCTTTCTGCTCTGGTGGTTTGGTCACTCCCATCATCATGGGAATGTTGGGGCCATAGATATCCGCGTCGAGCAGTCCAACCTTGGCGCCCGTTAAGGCGAGAGCCACGGCCAGATTGACGGAGACAGTTGATTTACCGACCCCGCCCTTTCCGCTGCTGACGGCGACGACGTATTTGACGCCTGGAATCAGATTGTCTTTTCCGTGACCAGTCTGTGGTCCGGCAGGATCTTCATCAGCCATGGAATACTCCTTCTCTAGAGGCACAGACGAATTGAACTGGATCTTGGGACCAGCTCCGCCATCATAAGCGAATAGTAGGGTGAAAGAAAATGGGCCTATTGCGCGAGGGGGAATGGCTCAATGGGGGAATCCATCGAGAGACGATGGATTCCCGGCAGCGAATGTTTCGTAAACGGACTACCCGACGGTGGGGTCGTTACGGCGCAGGTTATGGGCCAATCCGAGCATCCAGAGGGTGTAAATGATCCACTTAGAGGGATCGAAATTGTACCACTTCGGTCCATTGCGAAAATCGCGGGCATAGGTGTGATGAAAATTATGATACCCCTCCCCAAAACTGACAAAGGAGATCAGCCAGCTATCGCGGCTGCTGTCCTGTGTGCCGTGAGGCTGCGTCCCGACCATGTGGCAGAGTGAATTGATGGTGAAGGTCGAGTTCAGCACCATGAACATGCGGAAGAGGCCTCCCAGGAGGAAGGCGCCGATGCCGCCTTGCCAGCCACCATGCCAGACACCAAGGACAAAGGGCAGCAGGAGTCCCGTAACGACAATGGGCCAGTAGTAGCGATGTTGCCACATCACGATTGGGTCGCGGCGCAGACGGATCTCGTATTTCTCCGTGCGATGGGGGGTATTATAAAAAAGCCAGCCGCAATGGCTGTGCCAGAATCCCTTGGTCACGTTGTAGGGATCTTCTATTTTATCGGTCTTGGCGTGATGGCGGATATGGTCGCCGCCCCACTTCAGAGCGGAGTTTTGAAGCGCCCACCCACCGGCGACGAGGATACAGGCCTTGACCCAATCAGGGCATTCGAAACTCTGGTGCGACACCAGCCGATGATAACCGACGGTGATACCCATGCCCGTGACGATGTACATCACAAAGGACAGGACCCAGTCAAAGAGGCTGAATCCGTAGTAATAGCCATAGAGTGGAATACCGACCACTGTGGCGGCAACAATCGCACAAAACAACACAAAATTTAACGGGACAAACACATCTTCAGTCAATGCGGTGTCAGTAGTTGTGGCAGCCATTAGGCCTCCTTAGAGAGCTCATCCATCGCTTCATAGACCTCCTCATGGAGGCGATGTAGTACTACAACATCATACTTAATTTATCCAAATGTTTCAACAGAATGCTCAGAGTGTATACTGACGGTGTCCCTTCATCTCACAGAGAGCAGGGTGACCCTCCCCTGATTTCACAGACACCTCCATAAGTGGGAGAATCATGAAATTGGAGGTCAGCATGTCCAAAACAACACGGCGTCAGTTTACCGACGCATTCAAGTCCGAGGCCGTCCGGCTCACGCGGGAATCGGGTCG
>JANYAJ010000146.1 GCA_025361385.1 Nitrospira sp. | reverse complement strand
CAAAGCTGTGAGTCCGCCGATGACGCCGACGATCGTCATGGCCGTCGGCGATAAATCGAAAATGGCATGGTTCCGCACGATCATGTAAACCCCGGCCGTCACCATCGTCGCCGCATGGATGAGCGCGCTCACGGGTGTCGGACCTTCCATCGCATCCGGGAGCCAGGTGTAGAGGGGGAGTTGGGCTGATTTGCCGACTGCGCCGACGAGTAGACAGAGAGCAATCGCTGTGGCCATATCCGGAGAGAGTTGCCCGACCTGGGCGAAAACCTTCGTGTAGTCGAGCGTCTTGAAATTGATGAAGATGAGGAAGATGGCCAGGAGGAAGCCCGCGTCGCCGATGCGGTTCACCACAAAGGCTTTCGAGGCGGCCTTCGCGGCGGAGACCTTGTTATAGTAGTAGCCGATCAATAGATAGGAGCAGAGCCCTACCCCTTCCCAGCCAATGAAGAGCACGACATAGTTGTTCCCCATGACGAGGAGCAACATGGAGACCATGAAGAGGTTCATGTAGGTGAAGAATCGTGTGAATCCATCTTCCCCATGCATGTAGCCGACGGAGTAGACATGAATCAGGAACCCGACTCCCGTGACCACGAGCAGCATGATGCACGTGAGAGGATCGACGAGATAGGCCAGATTGATGGTGAGGTCGCCGCCGAAGATCCATTGATAGGCGATGACTTCATGGGGCGTGCCGGTCCGCAGAATGTCGGCAAACACGCCGATCGTGCAGAGAAATGACAGCCCCACCGATCCCCAGGCAAGCCGGTGCGCGACGTCGTGGGAATACCGCCTGCCCGCGAGTCCATTCAGGATCACGGCCAGCAGGGGGAACAGCGGAATGAGTTTTATCAATAGATCTGTCACGTTACCACTTCAAAAGGTTCATCTCGTCCACATTCGTTGAGATCTTTCCACGGAACACGACGATGATGATGGCGAGCCCGATTGCCGCTTCTCCGGCCGCAATGGCAATGACGAAGAGCGCCACCAGTTGACCAGCCATGGATTCCAAGTAATAGGAAAAGGCGACGAGGTTAATGTTCGCCGCATTCAACATGATCTCGACGGACATCAACACAATGATGAAGTTTCGTCTGATCAAGACGCCGAGCAGGCCGGTAATAAAGAGCACGGCGCTGACGGCGACATATGCGCTTAAAGGAACCATAGACCGAGTCCCTTACCTTCCACGTTTATCAACGATCGGCTTCGGCGTTTTTGCCAACACGATCGCTCCGATGACCGCGCCCAACAGGAACACCCCGACGATTTCGAACTGCAACAGATACTCACTGAACATCTTGATTCCGACCGCGTAGGTATCGCCGTCCTGGAGTACCGCCACGGTGGGGGCATCGCCCTTTGCGCCTGCGAAGGGTGAGCGGAGCAGAAGGCTCAGGACGTAGACCGATCCAAGAGCTGCCGGAGCGAGAAAATAGCGGTACGAGGAATGAAGATATCGATCGTCGGTTTTCAAATTCATCAACATCAGCACGAAGAGATACAAGACGAGGATCGCACCGGCGTAGACGATTACTTGTACCGCCCAGAGGAACTCAGCGTTGAGCAGAATGAAGAGCCCGGAGACGTGAAGCAGCAGAGCCAGAAGAGCCAGGCCGCAATGCACCGGATGCTTGAGCGCGACCGTCATGACGCCCGCGACAATACTGACCAATGCAAAATAGGTGAAAAATACCAAAACCATCGATCGATTCAGCCCAGATGCTTAGGTGGTGATTGAGTCGGCTTCAACACCGATTGCGGGAAGTAATACCGATACTCCCTGCTTTCCTCAACGTTCTGTTCCTGATTATGCGCGTATAAGTATTTTTTTGCATCGTCGAGATGGCGCTCGCCGATTTCGTACAGCCGTTTCTTATCGAATAACAAGGTACGTTTATCGTGGGTCGAGAACTCATACATCTTCGTCATGGCCAATGCATTGACGGGACAGGCCTCGACACAGTAGCCACAAAAGACACATTTCGTAATGTCGATGTAAAACTCGCTCGCGAATCGTTGCAGCGGACGCTCCGCATCTTCCGAGCTGATGACCTTGATGCAGCGCGATGGGCAGGCGGCTTCGCAGAGGTCACAGCCCACACAACGTTCCTGGTGATCGTCGTAGCGTAAGAGCGCGAGTGCCCCACGGTGGGTATCGGGGAGGGTCCGTTGTTCCCGTGGATACTGGAAGGTGATGGGTTTGTGGAACATGTGCTTGAACGTGACCTTCATCGCGTCCCAGATCTCATAGAACAACGCGGCCTGGAGGATTTTCTTGATCAGTACGGTGACACGCATGTGCGCTTCCTGCCCCTTCTTACGCCTTTTCGATCATCACGCGGGCCTGCTTGAACGAGGGAACTCCCGTCGTCGGATCAACCTGGACCGACATCAAGTCTTTCACTGGCGGCTCATTGAAATGCTCCGGGAAGAAACAGGTTTGCGGGGCGATGGATTGATCAGGTTGCACCGCCAATTGCATCGAACCGCGGTCCGACGTGAGGCGCACCGTCGTCCCCTCACCCACCGCGAGCCGTTCCATATCATGGGGATTCATCCTGAGCCGACCGGTATTGGGGGCGATCTTGATGAGCCCTGGGGCTTCCGTGGACATCTTGCCGGAGTGATACAGGA
>JANYAJ010000128.1 GCA_025361385.1 Nitrospira sp. | reverse complement strand
GCATCGGGAGTTCGGCCTTCCCTGGCAACTGCGTTTCTGCACGGACTGCCTGAAACGCTTCCCAGAGCATTTTCTCCTGCCCTGCAAGCCGCCATCCATTATCAAAGGACGCGGGAAAGAAATACCGGGTAAACGACCACCCGCTCTGTTCGGGATACTCAGACCCTTCGTCATAACCCTTGAGACAGTACTTCAGGTCTGACGCACTCCTGAGACCATCGAAATGATGATGATGCACCATGAACCGCCCGACAATCTGCTTCTGTTTGGCTTTGTCGAACGCATCCCGTTGATGTACCAGCTCCGGTTGACCGACGAGAATCATGGTGGGAATGATATCTTTCCGTTCCAACTCGTTGTAGACATCCACCAACCATTTATAATGAATCTGTCGAAGGTTCTGAGCTTCATCAGCAATCAATACCAACCGATGATGATCTGTTTCTGCAGCCCGACTGCAGAGAAACTGGATCAGACGTGCACGCCTCGCCGTCGCCGTGCCGGTTCGACTCATGCCGTGTCCCAGGTCATCCAGAATGTCACCGAAGAACACAGAATCCGATGGAAACCGGTAGTCCCGACAGTCAAAGGAGAAGACGGGAAAGTTGTCCCCATAGGCATGTTTCAACTCTTTGATGGAAAATCTGACGGATCTCGTTTTGCCGAAGCGTTGCGGCCCTTCCACCATGGCTCCAGGTGCCCGCATATCGAGCCATTGACGAATGTGATCGCAGAGCCGTGATAACGGCGGAGTGGGGAGGAGGTATTTCCCGGTATAGATGGGATGGGCTCCGTCGGGCACACATGGCCTACTATTTGCGGTGGACTGAGACATGTCAACGACTCCTTTCGTGGCGGGTTACAACAGGAAGGTGGTTCTGGTGATCGGTACGTCATGCTCCGCTGGCCGTTCTTCCTGTGGCACGGTAGATGGCAGTGGCAGCGATATCGCTGGTGGCGGTGTCGCCTCAAGCGCAGTTTTAACTTGTATATAGCGGCTGCGGGCCGCCTTACTGGTTGGGGCCTTGTGTGTCAGAAAATCCATATACACATGGATGGGATCATCTTGATCCGTGTAATAAATCATCTTGCGAATACGGAGATGGTTGATCGCTTTGCGTATTTCGAGGCTGTGCGGAGTCCGGCCCCACCGGCCATGAGCTGTGAGTACGCCAAACTCTTGTCCGTCTACGAGGAACGCCGTGAGACAGCGCAGGTCTTCCAGATCCGCACGAAGCGAAAGTTTCTGCCCGATGAGATCTGGACTTCGACGGAGCACATCATTGGAATAGCGCACGCCCTCAAATTCAATATACGGGCATTTGCCATGCTTGAGGCTTCCTTGGATGGTGCGGACGACTGGCACCCATAGCAACGCCAAATTTGAACGAAGATGGTCAGGCAAGGCTCGTGGGAGCAAGGATGAGTCGTTGGCGCAATAGGCTAGCCGTTCCAAAGGAGAGCAGCCCAGACTACTATGTGGAGCGCCATTGTATTGAGCAATCAGCACGTCGGTGAGTTGCTCTAGGTGCTCGAACGTAATGTGAAATCGCAGCGCAGCTTGTTCGGGATTGTTCCGTCTTGGGTCTTTAGGCCCGCTTCCAGTCGTCGACGGGAGACGGTGATACCCATTCTCTTCCAGGGTCTGAAAAAATCGCTCAATCACGCTCCGACGCTCAGGGGCGTTCACCGGCCCTGCATTGACTGCACACCCAATGCTCTGAGTGAGTGTCGTCCGTACGGCGTCAGCCAGATTCGCCTTGCCGTTATCCATCCAGAATTCGTCCCAGACGGCCCAGGCATACTCCTGGAGGACTGCGGACGGAAATCCACCGTCTGTGGGATAATGGAGGCCCGGGATTGTGAGCACCAGAGGCGTCCAGGGCACCACGGCGCGCTTTACGCACCGCAACACATCGTGCTGACCGTACTCTCTATTCAAACTAATGACGTAGCCTAACACCGCGCGTGAAAACACATCTTTAATTAGCAAGAGCCAGAGACGGTCCAGCGTGACGAGCTGTGTGCCCCCAGACGGATGCGGCAGTTCGATGGTAAAGAACGCGTCAATGCGATGTCCGTCAAATTGCGTTCGTTCGTACGGTCGGCTCACCATGTTAGCCTCTCCTTCTGGCACTATTTGCAAGCGCCTGGCTGCATCATTTCCAAATCTCGCTTTCGCCGCCTCCTGAAGATGCTGCGTGAACAGTCTCCGTAAGTAGCTGCCTAACGCCCGTCGTCCAAGGTGGTTCATATTTAGCGGGTAGTCCCGAGCGGTCAACCCCTTGGATTTGCAGGCCGTAATGAAGCGCTTATGGATTGATCTCACCTGAATGCGCGATTCCTGCACGATGTCTTGGGGACATTGCTGAAGAAACAGTTGATCCACCATTTCTCGGATGCTTGGATAGCGATCGAATAAATGCATGAGCGCGCCGGCTGCTCCGCCCTTGTGCTGGTGACGCGTTTTCCTCACCCCTTTAACGCGTTGATAGGTTTTCTGGTGCTGATGTGAGAGTAACGCTCGAAAGCCCCACACGCGTCCATCGGAGTGAATCGTCAGACACCGCTTAGAGTGTCGTAGTACTTCTTGTCGTAAAATCTTTGTCTCGATCGTGATTGATTTCATCGAATGGCCTTGCATATACGCGCGGACGGCCTGAGCGCGCTGTTCAAATCGCTCCAGAACCCTCCCCTTCAACCGACTTGTATCAACAAGTGGCCATCTGGAAAGATCTCGATACTGCGCCGGAATCGTCTCCCGGTCATGCCGCAGGTAAGTGTCCATTTATATCCTCCTCCGGATTTCCAATGCTCCGTTGAGTAGGCACCTATCAAGGGGGGCAACCAGTTCGCCCCGGTGTAAGAGTTGGAAGACGATAAGGCGGGTTACCTGCGGTGCCAGAGGAAGACAGGCCTGTTCCAACTCAGCTAACCGCCAAACAGGACGCACATCCATGATGGCGTACACGTGGTCCTGCTGAGTGGTAAGATTCACCGTCGAAGCCGCTGGCAGATGGGCAAGCAAACGTTTCCAGTTCACAAGATATAAGGGATTGGCTCGTATGAACTGTTCGGTGATTACCTGGTGACTGACCCCGGCAATGGCACACCAGTTGGCTTGCCCTACAATTTGCCGCGCACGCCGCTCATCGGCCTGAACTCGTTCAAGGTCTCGAACATATTTGATCTCTTGATATTCTTCGTGCCCGTTTCGAAACCGAACGAACATGTCTGGAATGGTCTGCACGTCCCGTCCATCAATTTTCATTCGAATCCGAACCGGCGCTTCACAAAATGAGATGACGTGAGGGTTGCTTTCCACCAGGACCCAGTTGTCTCGCTCAAGATTGCTGTAGCAGTTCACATTGCGGCGTAACTTCGGGCTATACGCAGTCCAGTAATTACTCCCGTAGCGGCCTCGTGGTTGCTTCCACACCGGGGCGTCATGCGTGAGTCCTGAGTCCATACGTCTCCTCTTAATCGGCTATTTGCAATACGAATCATCCTCTCCTGACTCTCTATAAGAGGTATGCTAAAATTAAGTTGGGTTTTGACAACAATATTTACTGGCTCATGGGCTTAAACTATTTCACTTAACATTTCAATGACTTAGATGGATTGATCTTTCGTTGATCGCAACCCGAATTCAAAAGCATGCGGCATTTCGGTCGCTTTCAGAGGCAGACCTCATGCGCCTACGAAGCTACGCTCACGCACGCCTAAGGAAATGCCGATACAGCCTCTCAATCCCTGACTCGGACGCGGGGGATGTGGTTCATGATGCCATCATTCGGATCTTGGATTCCGACGATCGCACATGGCCCATGGATCGTGTGGATTTTGTAGGCTTCCTTGTAGGCGTCATCAAAAGTATG
>JANYAJ010000118.1 GCA_025361385.1 Nitrospira sp. | reverse complement strand
CGCTACCGCAAGGGCAGGGGTCATTGCGGCCGACTTTATCATCGCTGTGCTGAACAGTCTGAGCAGCGACTGGTTCTTCTCCACGATTGAGGATAAGTGGGGGAAGGGGCCGAGAGATGACGGGGGGTGGGGGAGGCGCTGATGCGGCGGTGGGTTGTTCTTCGTGCCGCACGGCTTGAACATGAAAGAGCCGATCGAGCGTATCGGATTTGACTCGTTCCATCATACCGGCAAAGAGATCGTAGCCTTCGCGCTTGTACTCAATGAGCGGATCTTTTTGACCGTAGCCGCGCAATCCGATCCCGTCCCGCAGGTGATCCATCCCCAATAAATGGTCTTTCCAGTGGTGGTCGATGACCTGGAGCATAAACGTCTTCTCCAGGAAGCGCATCAAGTCCGGGCTCAGATCCTGCTCTCTCCTGTCATAGGCCTCGCGCACCTGTATGCGTAGATCTTCGAGCAACGCGTCGCGCCCTATGGTGCGGAGCGCCTCGCCGCCGTCGCTCTTGCCATGGGTGATGTCGAGGGCGAACTGGCTATGCATGAGCTCCGCGAGCCCCTTGATGTCCCATTCTTCGGGGTATTGTTCGGCCGGGCAATAGATGTTCAGCGCGGAGTCCACCAGGCCGTCCATCATGTCGCGCAGGTCGTCTTTCAGATTCGTTCCGCCCAGGACGGCGCGCCGGTGTTGGTAGATCACCTCGCGCTGCTTGTTCATGACGTCGTCATATTCCAACAGCTGTTTCCGGATTTCGAAATGATGGGCTTCGACCTTCTTCTGGGCGTTGGCGATAGCCCTGGTGACTATCCCATGCTCGATCGGGACGCCTTCCTCCATGCCGAGTTTGAGCATGAGTTGGGAGACCCGCTCGGAGGCGAAGATACGCATCAGGTCGTCTTCCAACGACAGGTAGAACCTCGATGAGCCTGGGTCGCCTTGGCGACCGGCGCGGCCCCGGAGCTGGTTGTCGATCCGGCGGCTTTCGTGGCGTTCGGTTCCGAGAATGTGGAGTCCGCCGGCTGCGATGACCGCCTGCTTGTCCTTCTCGCAGTCGGACCGGATCTCTTCGAAGATTTCCAGTTTGCGCGCGTCGGGGAGGTTCTCTTCCCGGTAGAGGATCTGCTTGAACATGAAGTCGGGGTTGCCGCCGAGGAGAATGTCGGTGCCGCGGCCTGCCATGTTGGTGGCGATGGTGACGGCGCCCTTGCGGCCGGCCTGGGCGATGATCTCGGCTTCTCGTTCATGCTGCTTGGCGTTGAGGACGTTATGCTTGACGCCGTTCCGGCCCAAGATGCCGGCGAGCCGCTCCGACTTTTCGATGGAAATGGTGCCGACCAGGACTGGTTGGCCACGCTCGTGGCATTCCTTAATATCCTCGACGATCGCGGCGAACTTCTCTTTCTCGGTCCGGTAGACGACGTCGGCGTAATCCAGCCGGACCATCTTGCGATTGGTCGGAACCACGTTGACGTCGAGATTGTAGATCTTGGCAAACTCCGCCGCTTCCGTGTCCGCCGTGCCGGTCATGCCACCAAGCTTCTTGTACATCCGGAAATAGTTCTGGAAGGTGACCGAGGCCAACGTTTGATTCTCGTTGGCGATTTTGACGCCTTCTTTGGCTTCGACGGACTGGTGCAGGCCGTCGCTCCAGCGGCGTCCCGGCATGAGCCGGCCGGTGAATTCGTCCACGATGATGACTTCGCCGTCTTTCACCACATAGTCCACATCCCGTTTGTAGAGGGCATAGGCCTGGAGCGCTTTGACGACGTGATGGACGAGATCCATATGGTCGGGATCATAGAGATTGTCCACGCCGAGCAATTGTTCGACCCGGACGTTGCCTTCTTCGGTCAACGACGCGGTCTTCGTCTTTTCCTCAACCGTGTAGTCGTGCTCCGGTTTCAGCTGCGGGATGATCGCGTTGATGCGGTAGTAGAGATCGGTCGTTTCATCCGTCGGCCCGGAGATAATCAAGGGCGTGCGGGCTTCGTCGATGAGAATGCTGTCGACTTCGTCCACGATGGCGAAGTTCAACTCGCGCTGCACGCACTGAGCGAGATCGGTGACGACCAGGTTGTCGCGAAGGTAATCGAACCCGTACTCGTTATTGGTGCCGTAGGTGATGTCGGCACGATAGGCCTCGGGCCTCGTGCAGGGGCGGAGCGACTGGAGCCGCTTGTCGGAGGCGTCATAGTTCGGATCGTAGAGAAACGAGGCATCGTGTTGGATGATGCCCACCGAGAGTCCCAGAGCATGGTAAAGGATGCTCATCCATTGAGCATCGCGTTTGGCGAGGTAATCGTTCACCGTGATGAGGTGCACGCCCTTCCCTTCGAGCGCATTCAGATAGACCGGCAACGTCGCCACCAGGGTTTTTCCTTCGCCGGTCTTCATTTCTGAGATGCGGCCCCGGTGGAGGATCATGCCGCCGATCAACTGCACGTCGAAATGGCGCATGTTCAGCTTGCGGCGGGACATTTCACGGCAGACTGCGAAGGCCTCCGGCAGGATATCGTCCAGCGTTTCGCCGGCCACAATGCGTGCCTTGAACTCCGGGGTTTTGTCCGCGAGCGCCTGATCGGAGAGCGGCGTCAGGCCGGACTCCAGGCTATTGATCTGCTCCACCATCGGGCGGAGCGCCTTGATTTCACGATCGTTTTTGCTGCCGAAGATCAGATTGAGTAATTGCGTAACCATAGTACTGTTGATCGGAACGAACGCCGATGCCTCCGAAAGTAATCTGCGCAGTATACAGGATCTTTTCCCTGAATCCTACAATCCAATCAGCAGAGGCTTAGGTGTCGCGTTGTCGGCTTGACAGGTCGAGCGAATCTCCATTAGCATTCGGTCGAATCACTCGGTCTTTCTTGCGATGAACCACACTGTTCTCAAATATGTGTCGATCCTTCTCGTGTTCTCGGTCCTGTCCGTCGGCGGATTGGCTCAAGCGCAGTCGGTCGAACATGCCGGACACCATGCCCATCATCAGGCTGCGACGCATGGCACCGTGCTGTGCTCCTGGATGTGTGCCGCCGGGACGGTGCTCGATAATGCGGTCGTTCCGTTTGAAGCTGAACTCAGTCCGATTGCCCTCCTGACGCTTCCCCATGCTGCGCAGCCCTCGATTGAGCTGTGCCAGACCTCTCCCAGCCGCGCGCCTCCATTGCTCTCTCTGTAGTTTTCGTTGCTCATGTGGCCCGCAACCGGGCACATTCCGTCTCTCACACAACCCACTGAGTGGGTTGTAGGGTAGGGGGATAGGGACGATTCTTCTAGAGAGAAAGGGCTCGTGTCATCATGGTTGGAACCAGGTTTTTCCTCGGATTCATTTTCAGTCTCGCAGTCATGGTCTCCTCATGGACTGGCCTTCAGCCAGCGCAGGCATCCTGCGGGGCGGTGTCCTGTTTCATCGTCATCGGGTCGCAACAGCAAGTACCTCAGGCGGGACTCCTCACGGCGAATGCGATGTACAATTTCACGCCGATGCGATTGCTGGGTGGCACGAGTGGCGTGATCCCAGGCCTCGACCAAGCAAACAGGCAGATGATTTTGGATCATCATCAGGAAACGCGGACCATTACCCAGCACGCGACGCTCGACCTAAATTATGGGGTCACCGATCGGCTTGGACTGCAACTCACGCTTCCGTACATGTGGCGCACGCATAAGCACATCGATGGCATCGGAGAAGATGGAGCTAATGGCGAAGGGGCGCCGAGCAATTTCGCTGCGAATGGAACTGGGGATATCCGTGTCGGTCTCAAATACAATGTGTTGCCGACGTTGCGGAGTATGGTG
>JANYAJ010000109.1 GCA_025361385.1 Nitrospira sp. | reverse complement strand
ACCTGTCCAAACCGCGCCACAATTTCCTGCGCCGTCCCCTCCGCCACAATTTTTCCCCTCTGGAGAAAGATGATCCGATCCGTCATCTCCTCCATCTCATGCATGTTGTGCGACGTATAGAGCACACTCAGGCCGGACGATCGCCGCTCTTCCTTGAGAAAGCTCCGAATCTTTTGTGCGATATCGGGATCGAGACTGGCAGTCGGTTCATCGAGAAACAGAATCTTCGGCTCGGTCAAAAAAGCCTTGGCGAGTCCAAGGCGAGTACTTTGACCGGAGGACAGCTTGCGCGTGACTTTCTGACGAAAATCTTCCATCTCAAACCGCTTCACGATGCCATCGACCCGCTGTTGGATCTGAGACAGACCGTATAGCCGGGCAATCACCCAGAGGTTCTCCTCGACCGTCAGCGCCTGCGGCATGGAGACATAGGTCGAAGAAAAGTTCACTTGCTGCAGAATGGCCTCCCGGTCGGTCGCCAGGTCGAGGCCGAACATCTGAATGGAACCGGCCGTCGGCGTCACCAGCCCAAGCAGCATCTGAATCGTGGTGGTTTTCCCCGCCCCGTTCGGGCCTAACAACCCGAGGATCTCTCCCGGCTTGATGTCGAAGGAAATATCGTTGACGGCAACGAACTCGCCGAACTTTTTTACCAGATGTTCGACTTGCAGGACGGGTTTAGACATACATAATCAACGAATTATCAGGCTGCTCAAAAAGTTCTTCCAGCAAGGCCGCAGCGAGTGAGCAGCTGTGAACGATGAACGCGGAACGCTCAAGCGACGATCGTTTTCTGTTTCATCGCTCATCACTCATCGTTCAGCGTTTCCAAGCTGGCGGAACTTTCAGCATCCTATCAGTTGAAGAGCAGTGCGTTGGCGATCTTCTCGGAAAGATGGCAAGTGTCACATTTCCGGCTCACGACCTTCCCCTCATGCTCCGTCTTCCCATCGTGACATCGGAAACAATCTGAGAGAGTCCTGGTTCGCAGATACGAACCTTCCGGATGGTCCGGAAGCCAGGGCTTGGCATCGGCCGAGAGATGCCCCCGTGGCATGACGATCGGATAACCTTTGATCGGCTTTTCATGCACCACCGAAGAATGGCACGTCGTGCAGCCCTCCCCTTTGCCGCGCGTGGCAAAGGCGTCGATATGTTTGCGATGGCTTATGATCAGACCGACCTCATTGACCGGCGGTGGCAAATCGCGCGGGGCCACCTCGGATACCCGCAGAATGTTTCGATGACAGCTCAAGCACACAACAGACTCGACTTTCGCCTGCAGATTGTGCGGATCGGTCGGACTGCCGAACAAATAGATCGCGACATCCTTCGTCCCGGCCCAGGCCTTATCGCGAAGCCAGCCTTCGAGACCCGGTCGCACGTGACAGGCGACACAGGTCACCTCTCGATGCGAGGACTTCGCCCAGCTCTCATAGGATGGCGCGATGGTATGGCAACTGGCACAGAAGGTCGGTTGGTTGGTGACAGGAATGGCCACAGTGCCGAGCGCGATGGCGCCGGCCACAAGAACCAGCACGATGGATGCTTTAGGCTTCCAGTTCATGCTCCAGAGGAGATTGCGATTTAGGGAATTGTTTCATGATCAGCGCGGCCACGCCGACGACATCGTCCAGGCCGAATAATGGGACGGAAAGATCGATCTGCTGATCCGAAACCACCGCAAGGAGCCCTTCCGTGGACACAGGAATTTCGCCGACTTGCTCACGGACGATGACAATCTTCGGATAGCCTTCGTGTTTCCATCCTTCAGCGATAATCAGGTCATAGGTACGGTCGAGAAATCGATCTCGCACTTCCTCGACCGTCATCTGATCGGACACATCCGCAAACATCGCCATACTGCCCTTGGAGAGCACCATCACGCTGCTGGCACCGGCTCGCTTATGGCGCCAGCTGTCTTTGCCTTCGGTATCGAGATCGAAGCCATGTCCGGCATGTTTCACCGTCGCGACTTTGTAACCGGCCCGAACCAATTCAGGAATCACGCGCTCGATTAGCGTGGTCTTTCCGCTATTCGACCGACCGACAAATGAGACAATAGGTACGGCCATGGATGTATCTAACCGGTCAATGGTCAATGATCATGGGTCAACGGCGCGCTCACATACGTCTCGCCATCGGCTCGCGAGTGGTGACTATTGACCTCCTTTCTTGCTTAGCAACAGGACAGCTTGTGAGTGCCGGTCTGGGCATGCCCTGCATGGCTGGGCCAGGCTTCTCCACCCAACAGTTGAACCGACACCAGATCGCCAGGGCTGACCCGCTCTACCTCGACAGGGATGTCGATCAAACAATTGGCCTTCACCATCGAGGTTAAAATTCCGGATCCCTGAGCGCCGGTCGTTCGAACCTTAAACACCCCCTCTTCTTGCGTGAGTACTCCACGCAGGAAATGGCGGCGATCCGTCCGCTTGGAAAATTTCTCCTGGAAGATCGCCTGCAGGACAGGCCGACTGTAGGTCAGGTGCCCGCTCATTTTGAGCATCGCCGGTCGCACCAGTTGCTCGAACGTCACCATGGAGGACACGGGGTTCCCCGGCAGGCCGAACGCCAGCTTGCCCTGAATCTTGCCGAACGCGAGCGGCTGTCCCGGCCTGATCGCCAGCTTCCAGAAATTCATTTCTGCGCCCAGTTCGTGAAAGACCGTCTTGGTAAAGTCGTAATCGCCCATCGACACACCACCGGACAACACCAGAATATCCGCTGTCAGTCCATGTGACATCTTTTCCTTCAGCGCGGCAGGCGTGTCCCTCGCGATCCCCAGCAAGAAGGGGATGCCACCCGCCTCCTGGACCGCAGCCGCAATCCCATAACTATTCGAGTTGATGATTTTCTCTTCGCTGAACCGCTCATCCAAATCCGCCAGCTCGTCGCCGGTCGACAAAATCGCCACCCGCGGTCGTTGGTAGGCAAAGATGAACGACTTGGCCAGGATCGCCAACATCCCTGCTTCACCGGGCCTAATCTGCGTCCCCTTAGCGATGATGCACTCGCCCTTTTTGACGTCTTCTCCTTGAGGTCGAATGTTCGCACCTTGTGCTTCCGGTTTGAAGACACGAACGGAATCCGGTGTATGCTCCGTATCTTCGACCTTCAAGACCGTATCCGCCCCCTTCGGTATCGGAGCCCCGGTCATGATGCGAATCGCCTGCCCCGCTCCCACGGTCTTTGACGGCATCTTGCCGGCTGGCACATCCTCGATCACCGTGAGCGTCACCGGCTTCTGAATCGCATGCTCCTGCTTGATATCCTCCCACCGCACCGCGAACCCGTCCATCGCGCTATTATTCCAGGGTGGATTATCCCGCTCCGCCACAATGTCCTCGCCGAGGACACGACCGAGGGCATCCAGGATCGAAATCTTCTCCAAGCCCAGAGTCGGCGTGGATGCCAGCACGATCCGCTGCGCCTCTTGCAGCTGCGTAAGCCCCTCTGTCACATCTGTAACCTTCACGGTCTCTCCTTCATCAATGCGCCTGCCGAGGGGCGATCTTCATCAACGACCCGCTCTTCTTGCAGAACGCTTCGACCTTGTTGGCAATGTCGTGATAACACTCGGCCGTCGGCGAGTCTGAGTTGAACATCGCAAATGGCTCACCGGCATCGGACTGGAGCACGACATCGGGATCGAGCGGAATGCGCCCGAGAAACGGCACGCCCATATCATGCGCCGCAGCTTCCCCGCCGCCTTTGCGGAATACATCGATGTGGTTATGACAATGGGGGCATTCCAGCCCGCTCATGTTCTCGACAATCCCGATGATCGGGACTTCGCTGTCCTTGCAGAAGGTCACCGACTTGCGGGAGTCCAGCAAGGCCACTTCCTGCGGTGTCGTAATGATCACCGCCCCGCTGACATTGCCGAGCAAATCGATGGTCGTGACCGATTCGTTGCCCGTCCCGGGGGGCAGGTCGACAAACAAAAAATTCAGATCCTGCCACTCGACGCCACCTAAGAGCTGGTTGATGAACTCGTACTTGTACGCATCGCGCCAGATGATCGGATCGTCCGAATTCTGCAGCAAGAACGACATCGAAGCGATTTTCAGATTATAGGCCTGAAAGGGAATGATTCCGCCTGAGCTGCTGATCTTCAGCTTCTGCCCTTCAGCCCCCACCATCTTCGGAATGTTCGGTCCATGAATGTCCATGTCGCAGATCCCGACATGCCATCCCTTGAGCGCAAGACTCACGGCGAGGTTGGTCGTGCAGGTGCTCTTCCCGACGCCACCCTTGTTGCTCATGACCAGCACTTTGTATTCGATCCGCTCCATCCGCTTGGCCACCAGCCAGCGACTGTGCCCTTCCTTGTCCTTCTGGCAGGTTTCGTTTTCGTCGCAGATCGCACAGGCCCACATATAGATGCAGGCGTCGCTGTCGCCGGAACTAGGAGGTTGAATGACGTTCAATTCACGAGCCATGTATGTTCCTTCTGTAAAACGTTACGCCCGATCTGCGTGTCCCGTTATCGCTGGCGCCCTGTCGGCACGCCGACATAGTCGCCCTCCCCTACATTGGAGAGTCCGGTCGCTTTCACGTTTCCCGCCGCTGCGGTCACCACAACCGGCACCGCCGACTCTTCCGGCTTCTTCTTGTTGAAGAATCCTGCGCTCACAATGCCGACTTCGTAGAACACATACATCGGCAGGGCCATGAGACATTGATTGAAGGGATCGGGTGTCGGGGTGAGAATTGCGGCGAAAATGAATGACCCCAGAAACGCCCACTTTCGATATCGCTTTAGAAATGGCGCATCAACCCACCCGAGCTTTGCCATGAGGGTAATTGCGAGCGGCACCTCGAAAATTAGCCCGAATACCATCAGGAACCACAGGGCAAATCCGACATATTGCGCGATGGAAATTTGGGGAATAAACCCGGCGTTGACGCCATAAGACAGTAAAAAGTTCAGTGCGAACGGCAGGACAAAGAAAAATGAAAAGCCCACCCCCACATAAAATGCCAGGGCGCTCAACAGCACAAATGGCGCAACAAATCGCCGCTCCTGGGCATGGAGGCCCGGCACGACGAATTGCCACACTTCCAAGAGAATGTACGGGGTCGCCGCAACGAGCGCAAAGAGCCCCGCCACTTTCACGTTTTGCCACAGGGCTTCAGCCGGCGCGAGAAACACGAATGGAACGGTCGGCAGATCGGTCGGCACCCACGAGAGGGAGCCGGGCACAAACATGTTCTGAAGAGGGATGCGAAGCCACTGCACCAACGTATCGGCGTAAAAAAATGTGCCGACAAACACTAGCGCGGTGATGATCACCGCGCGCGTCAGCCGAACCTGGAGCTCCACGAGGTGCTCCATCACCGGCATTTTCTTATCTTCCAGCGGCTTAAAGATCGTGTCTTGCAGCCACTGGTTGAGTGAGTTCAAACCGTCGGACATACGAACCGTTCATCCGATGGCTGGCCATAACCGCTCGGATACCGAGCGATCACAGCCAGCGTCAGGCCTGTTACTTGGGATTGACTGCGACAAACAAGCTATTGCCCTGCCGACTCAACAGCAGGACAGCCAACTCGTCTTTCTTCAATTTGCTCGAAGCTTTCTGGTAGTCATCAAGGGTCTTCACCACTTCGTGGTTCACTTCCTGAATCACGTCGCCGCGCTGCAGGCCTGCCGCTTCCGCAGAGCCGCCGGTTTCGACCGACGTCACAACGACACCCGTCATCTTCGCCGGGATATTCAATTGACTCATCGTGGCTGCATCCAACGCCTGAACTCGGATAGAGGCCAGGACATTGTCCGGCAGCTTCGCCGTTTCGATCGGCTCCTTGGGAGCCGTGGGCTCCTTCTTCGCCAACATTTCATCTGTCGGCCGCTCCGCCACCTTCACGGAGATGGTCTGCTCCTTGCCATCTCGCAATACTTTTACCTGCGCATCCTTGCCGACCATCGTCCGTGCGACGAGGTTTCGCAACTGACTTACGTTTTGCACTTCTTTCCCGTTGAACGCGATCACCACATCGCCACGCTTCATACCCGCAGCATGGGACGGGCCGTTCTCATTCACATCGCTGATCAGGACCCCTTTGCGCTGCTCAGGCAACTTGAATGACTTGGCCAAGGCCGGCGTGATTTCTTGAATGGCGACGCCCATCCAACCTCGCACGACTTTTCCGGTCTTCTGCAGGCTATCGACGATATCCAGGGCAATACTGCTGGGAATGGCAAACCCAATCCCCTCCGATCCGCCGGTCCTTGAAAAAATAGCCGTATTAATCCCCATGAGTTCGCCGTTCATATTGACCAAGGCCCCGCCGGAGTTGCCCGGATTAATCGCGGCGTCGGTCTGGATGAAGTCTTCGTAATCGGCAATACCGACATTGCCGCGACCTAACGCGCTAATAATGCCCAGGGTCACGGTGGAACTCAGTCCAAACGGACTACCTACGGCTAACACAATATCGCCGACCTGCAACTTCTCATAGTCAGCCCACTTTAATGATGGGAGATCCTTCGCATCGATTTTGATCACAGCCAAGTCCGTCTTCGGGTCAGTCCCCACCACCTTGGCGGTAAATTCACGTCGATCGCTGAGCGTGACGGTAATTTGCGTGGCACCTTCGACGACGTGATTGTTGGTGACTATAAATCCGCTCGAATCAAAAATGACGCCGGATCCTGCGCTTTGATCAGGACGTCCATGCCCTCCACCCGGAGGCATCGGCGGAGGAGTTGGAAGTTCGCCCTCTGGCGCTTCTTCACCAGGAGGTCCGCCAAATGGACCTGGCGGCAACGGCGATTTCCGACCTCGCCCCTTGCCTTCTCCTCCCCCAGTCACCGCAATATTCACCACTGCCGGGGTCACCTTCTTGACGATCTCTGAAAATCCCTGTGTCAGCCCGGCTGGAACCCCGGCGGCAAAGGCTGTCGGTTCATTCGGCAGGACAGTAAACGCGAAGGTGCTTGTAACCAAACCAAGACCTGCGACAAGACCCAGAACATCCCTTCCCTTACTCCGCGTGACCATAACAGCGTTCCTCCAGAGGGTTAACCGACGCGACCGCATCAACTGAACGGTGCATTGTACACTATCCGTTCCGAGGGCTTCAAAGACTAATAGTCCCCTTCGGACTCTCCTGAAACAGAGCCCGAAGGGGACAAGAGTACTACCCGCAAGACGATCGACGCGCGCTACGAACTGGCTCTCCGAGCCGCTGACTCGGACTCCAGCACCCCGAGCCACGAGTTCTGGAGCCTCAACACCAGCCGCTTCGCAGCCTGCTCGAAGGACACGACACGGAGGGTATTGGGAGCGCCCTCGTATGTCGGAGGCCAGATACGCCGTTGATCCTGAGGGCGTAGATAGATGGCCGGATACCATTGATCGATCCCCGGTGCGCTCGGACGGTCCAGCGTGGCCCAGCCTCGGCCTTCGGCCTGCATCAGCGTCTGGTTGTGCTTCAAGTCCAGCAGGACGAACTCCAATAACGACCAGTTATCTCGGCGATATCCAGGCTGCGCATGGGTCGTCCACCCAAGGAATAGCGTGACGGGATATTCCTGCTCGGTACTCGACACCACCACAACTGCCAGATAGTCGAGTCCACGTTGCCGGCCCAGCTCTGCGAACTGGGCCCAATCGCCATGAGATTGTGGCTTGATATGGTTGCCTGGAATAATCTCTTTAATGACCACAGGAATCGCATGGCCGAGGTCTTGCTGCAGGCTCTCTGTCAGGCGAGTCAGCGCTTCTTCCGGCAGATTCGGAGCCGCACCAGGATCTGCAGTATCCGACACAACGACCAGCCCTGCCTGCAACGGTCGCTGGTCGATCTTTGCAAGAGCATTGGCGCCAGCCGGGCGCTCTGCCGATACATAGTCCCCGATCCGTGTCGGTGGAACGGCGGACGCACAGGACACGACGAACACGGCACTCACAATGAGACTGAATGGTGTAAGGAACTTGCGCATCACCCACCTCCTGGCCGTGAGAGGCTCGCCGGTCGATTCACTCTACTTGTATACGTTCGCTCCCCAGCAACAGATCTGTCAAGTCCAGGCCATCCACTTGCAATCCTGCCCGTGGCTCGGCTACCGTATTTCTTCATTTCCTCTGCCTCTCGTCCGGGGACGCCGCAGCTCATCCCAACAAGGCTGGTTCCTGTGTCATGTCGAAACAACTCCGGCTCCATCGAGTGGTCGATCATTATTCCAGCCCATAACGAAGCGGCTCGCATCCTTCCCTATCTTCGAAGCATCACCTCGTACATGCAAGATCGAGGAAGGCCCTACGAAGTCCTCGTGGTTGACGACGGCAGTACCGATACCACCGCCTCCCTGGTTGAGACCGCGGCCTCTTCCCTCCCATACATTCAGTTAATCCGGGCCCCACAACGACAAGGAAAAGGCGCCGCTGTACGACGAGGGATGCAGGCCGCGACCGGACAGCTCCAACTGTTTGCCGATGCCGATGGGGCCACGCCAATTCAGGAACTCGCCCGGCTCGAACAGGCCCTGGCGAGCGGTGCCGACCTGGCTATCGGATCACGCGCACTGGCTTCCCGATTACCAGACTATGCAGTCCAGGCCCGCTTCGCTCGAACTCTTTTTGGCAACCTGTTCAATTTCATCGTACGACAATGCGGCCTCAAGGAGATCACCGATACGCAATGTGGATTCAAGCTGTTCCGTCGACCGGTGGCCATCGACCTCTTTGGTGTCTCCTCCATCGATGGCTATGGTTTCGATCTCGAACTGCTCTACGTGGCGCAACAACGCGGATACCGCATCGCAGAAGTTCCGGTGAATTGGTCCGATCAGCCAGGCTCGAAAGTCCGCGTCCTCAGAGATGGCCTCGCCATGCTACGCGAATTGGCTGTAATCAGACGGAATTGGGCCAAGGGCTCCTATTCCTCTCAGGCGCAGAATTTCCATCCCGCCACAGTCGGCCACCTCGAACTCCCTCCTCAATAAGAAGAATGGCTTTCCCTCACATCACTTGAACATCCGCACATAAATCGAGACTTTCCCATCTTGATATTCCCGTAGCCATGTCGGCTCGCCTGCAAGGGCCTCGTCCAACAGACTCTTCTTCCTCACGATCGCCCAATCGACCGAGTAGGTGCTCAGGACAGAAAGCCTCGGAGGGTCGGTCAGGCTTAGAGCCACGTAGTCTTGGAAAATCAGGCGATCCCCGCTTCGCCAGGCAGGCATACGCCCATCGATAAAGATTTTCTCTTCCGGCAACCACCAGAGCAGAAACCCTCCATAGGCATAGTCGTTATAGAGCCGCAGCCCCAGCCGATCCCGATGCTCGCGAATCCACTGCACGGCCTCAATCGGATAGGACGTGCCCTTGAAATACTCGGCAGGCTCTAGCCCGGACTGCACCACCCGCTGAAGATGGTCCGGCCCCAACCAGACCATGAAGAGCCCTCCGGCCAGCGTCCCCGCCAGTCCCCATCGCCTGGCACGAACGGAGTCCGAACAGAGCCAGCCCGTACATTTGCCAAACCCTTCAGCCAACAACTCGGCACAAAGCGGGAGACTGACTAAGAGAAAAAACGGAATGTTTCGCATATGACGCAGCGAAAGAAACAGGAACACCATCCAGACGGCCCATCGCACTGGCTCAATACGCCGATACCAGGCCACCACCGCCAACCCCAATCCAGCCAGATACAACGCGTAGCTGCGGCCAGCCACTGTGATCAAGGACAGTGGCTGCCATTCCTGCAAGTTATCGAGCATGAATTGATTCGACAGAGAATCGATAATCTCTCCGTACAATCTCCATCCATAGGGGTTTACCAAGGTCACCAAGGCCGCAATCCCAGCCGCCGCTAGTAGCCGCCCGATCGCAGGCCAACCGAGAGGCGCTTCATCGAGGCAAGAGACCAACCCTGGCGCCCACAACAATATCCCCTGCACCACCGCCGAACAGGCCACCACGAGCCCCAGCAGAAACAGCCCGGCCGTAAACCCTCCATGCAGATTGGCCCAGAGCAGAAACAACGGCGGAATCAGCCATAGTAGACGGGTTCCTCCATTTCGACTTCGCTGAAGAATCACCAGCAATACCGCGAGGCCCAGCAAGGTGACCATTTGGGTTCTCGCCCCGAGATATGGCAAGGCCACCCACAAAGACAGGACACAGGCGAGCAGCCGAGCAGTTCTATTGCAAGGAACAGAACAACTCGCAACCAGCCAAGCTCCTGACGTCACCGCGCCAAAGAAGAGAATCACCCCCAAGGCGCCGAACATCTGATAGAAGGCCCCGACGATCATATCGGTCAGCCAGGCATGTTCAACCCAGGGCCAATCGGGCATAGTATGGGAGTAGGGGTCCAATGCCGGCAGTGCTCCACCATGCCACAAGAGATCGAGGCCCGTTCTCAGATGCCATCCGAAATCAGGCTCTGTCAGAGGCTGCAGCGTAAAATTCAGAATGATGAGCAGGAGGAAGGCATCGAAGGCTGTGAATAAGCTGTCCCCCTTCGCTTCACCCTTCACGCTTTACCCTTCACGGCTGTGGGACGGCCGATCAATAGATTGCCTAACACCAGCCACTCCACGTCCGTGCGGAGGAAGCAATCGACTGCCTCCTCCGGAGTGCAGACGATGGGTTCATTGACGTTGAACGAGGTATTCAGGAGTATGGGGATTCCAGTCCGACGACCAAACGCTTCCAGGAGCAACCGATAGCGAGGATTGGACGTCGCATCCACCGTTTGAACCCGCGCCGAACCATCCACATGGACGACGGCAGGGATTAAGCCTTTCGCCGATGGGAGGACCGGAACCGTTAACAACATGAAGGGCGAGGGCGACGGCAGATCGAAATACTCCGAGGCCTTCTCCTCAAGGACAGACGGAGCAAAGGGTCGAAAGGGCTCCCGGAGCTTCACCTTGGCATTGATCAACTCTCGCATATCCTCGCGGCGAGGATCGGCCAGCAGACTGCGATTGCCCAACCCGCGCGGCCCCCATTCCATCCGACCTTGGAACCACCAGACCAACCGGCCATTCGCCAGCTCACCCGCCACCTTCTCGCAGAGTTGATCGTCAGGAAGACGTTCGGCTGGCAACCCGACCCTCTCAAGTGCAACCTGGCACTCCTGCTCGGTGAACTCCGGTCCCCAGGAAGCAGATCGCATGACCATGCGCTCGGTCAACGCTCCGCGCCGGTGGGTCAGCCACAGAGCCGCTCCCATGGCCGCCCCGGAATCCCCCGCCGCCGAAGGAATATAGATCTCGCGGAATCCAGCCTCCCGCCACAAGCGACTGTTGGCGACACAATTATAGGCCACGCCTCCGGCGAGGCAGAGCCGATCGAGACCGGTCATGCGCTGCAGATGGCGGGCAAGATGGAGCACCGTCTCTTCCAGAACCATCTGAGCACTGGCTGCCACATCTCGATGCCGCTGCGTGACCTCGTCCTCTGGCTTCCGATTGGGTCCCAACAGTCGAAGGATGGCGGGAGAAAACATCCGCTGCCGGGCCAGGTGAAAATCAAAGATCTTTGTATTCAACTCAAACCCGCCATCGGGGAGAAGACGGAGCACCTGTTCCCGGAGAACCGCTGCGAATCGTGGCTCGCCGTACGCCGCCAAGCCCATCACAATGTATTCATCGTGATCCGGCTTGAATCCCAGATACGCAGTCATAGCCGCGTAGAACTGTCCGGCCGAATGGGGAAGGGGTACCCGTTGTAACACCTGAATATCTGGGCCGTCGGCCCGCGCCAGCATGGTGGTATGGGCTTCCGACGCCCCATCCACGATGAGCACGGCCGCACAGTCAAACGGGGAAACAAGAACTGAGCTGGCAGCATGACAGAGATGATGGTCCAGAAAGACTGGTTCGGGGCAGGCAGTTCCGTCAATCAACCGAGTGAGGTAGCGACGAAGGAAGAAGAGCTCCTTCCACTCCTGAGTCAGCCGTTCTGTACTCCGCTTGCCCTTCACCCAACAGAGTTGCGGCGACCGGATCATCGCCCCAAAGGCCAGAGCTCCCCGCCGACCGACTTGCCAATACTTCCAAGGCACTGCCACCGCATCGACATCGCACAACCGCACACCAGCCGTACGGAGACAATAGCGAATGGCCTGTACCGGCAGCGCTGTGACATGTTTCACCCGAACGAACCGTTCTTCTTCTGCCGCGGCAATGATTCGGCCATTCTCGACCAGCGCCGCGGCAGCATCCCGCATGTTCGAGAGCCCAAGTATCAGCATTGATGCATCGCCCTTCCCCTATTCAGGAGGGCAGAATAACCGAGCGGTCACAGCCTCGCAAGACCACATGCGCCCTGTTGCATTCAGCCTGACATTTCGGTACGGTGCAGGTCTTGAATTCCAGCAACCACATCCGTCACAGCAGACATCCGCTCCAAGCCATGGTCATCGGACAATACCCTTCGGCTCCATCTCGACGACCCACGCGGCAATGGGCCATTCTCTTGTGTCTCCTCATGACCGTGGGTGGACTATGGGGATGTGAGAAACTGACGGCAGGGTTTCGTCGAACCCCGTTACCGGACATGGGGCCGCGTCTGGCAAACTCTGTCAAGCTGACCTTCGATCCCTCCCTCACCAACCTCAAGATGCAGTATGCGGATGGGTGCAACAGCCCACATGAGCTCAACGTGGGAGAGGAAACGGAATCCATCTTAATCGACGCAGCGGCCCAAAACTTTACGGCCGTCACCATCACCGGGGGAGTGGCCGCGCCGACTCCACCCGACACCGAAATCCTGGTCACACTCCAACGCTCAGGCCTGAAGCTCTGGGCGGACAGTCTTTACGACCGTGTGCCGGCCGACATGGTCCTCGAAACACTCTTGACCTTTAAAAATGCTGCGGGAAAAGAGTTGAGCCAGCAGACCGTTTCGATCACGCACAACCAACGCCTCATTCTGGAACCAACCCAACGCCGTTGCGACTACGGCAACATGGGAGAATTCGTGCATGACGCCGGGGTCGCCCTGGCGACGCAGTTCATTCGGGCAGCCAGGACCCAATTGGCCGGGACTAGTGGCCAGGCGCCCGCCACAGTGGCCGCCTCACCAACCAGACTAACGCCACCAACAGCGACGCTACCGACCCCGACCAAAGGCATTCCTTCGGCACTCTCGTTTAAGGCCACCGTGCTGGACGAGAACAGTAATTTAGTCTTTGAGGGAGGCGAACGGATTCGAGTCCGCATCGATCTTGTAAACGGAGGAGAGCCGGAGCTTCAGGGTGTCACGGCGACCTTAACGGGAACCGCCTCGTTGCTCGC
>JANYAJ010000078.1 GCA_025361385.1 Nitrospira sp. | reverse complement strand
TAATTCCCGATCAAGCAAGTCCCGCACCAGACGATCCGAGGCCTGGGCCAGCATCGCCTGGTTCTCTGAAATGGCCGGTGCCGCCATGACCGATTGCATCCAAGATTGCTCAACGGGAACGGCACGATGCTGAAGCAGTTGTAGCCAGATCTTACTGGAGGAGGCCACATTGCTCTTGGGCGCGGCGGCGATCACTTTCTCAAAGTACTTGATGGCACTCTCTCGACTTTCGTAAAGCCCCAGGAGAGCCCGTAAAAAATAGACGTGATCGCAGGAGTTGTGCTCGGCGCATTTTGGGGCGAGCGCCTCCTGCTTTTTCGCCAGCGCATGGAGAGACTTCGCCTCTCCCGCATCGACAAGGAAATAGGGCTGCGACATGGGCGGGAGCGCAGGCCATGTCGAACATCCCGTGAGGAAGAGACAGGACAGGATCGCGGCCATGAGTCCGTGCTGAAAAGCCTTCATGCCGACCCTTCCGGCTTTGCAACCCGCAGAATAAACCGGACGGTCGTCCCCTTCTTGGCTTCGCTTTCGATCCAAATTCGTCCTCCGTGTGCTTCAACCACTTTTTTGGCCAGGGCCAACCCGAGACCACTCCCCGGCGTCGCATGTTTAGCCTTGGTACGTCCTTGATAAAAGCGTTCAAAAATATAGGGCAGGTCTTCGGCCTGAATGCCTGGTCCGCCATCGGACACACTCACTTCCAGCACTCCCGCTTTCGGGTCAGGCTTCATCAATACCTTTACAATGCCCCCTTCCGAGCTGAACTTCAAGGCGTTTGAGAGCAAATTATCCAGCACTTGTTCAATGCGCAGTGCATCTGCCTTGACCCACACACGTTGCACCGGCCCTTCGACTAACAGCTGCACATGCTTGGCATCGGCCAGAAGCCGGACTTTATTGACCGATATATCGGTGATGCGTTTGAGATCCGTCGGGACAATTCGATACTCCATCATCCCGGCGTCCATCTTGGAGAGGTCGAGAATCGTCGAGATGAGGGTGATGAGCCTGCGGCTGCTGTCGGCCATGATACGCAAGGTCGTGCGTTGTTCTTGCGTCAAGGGACCGGGAATTTCATCCAAAAGCAAATGAGTGCCTTCCTGGATAGAGGCCATCGGTGTACGCAACTCATGGGAGACATGGGCGAGAAACTCCCCCTTCATATCGTCGAGCTCTTGCAGTTTGGTTCCCATCCAATTCACCGCATCGACGAGGTCTCGCAACTCGCTGGGGGCTCGAATGTTGAGTGATGTGCGAAAATCCCCTTGCCCGATTTGTTTGATATGGTTCTGCAATTGGCGAAGCGGGCGAAGCACCGTGTAGCTGGCGAAGCCGGCGAGCGCAATCCCGAACACGAGTGCAAGTAGCACCAGCTGCTCGGTGACGGCCTCGGCTTGCGCCGAACTCTCCCGCGACCGGCTGACCCCGACACTGATGCCCGTTTCATGAAAATCGATAAACTGTTGAAGTGTTGCGCTCATGCGGTCCATCAAGGCGTCTCGACGCCGCTCATAGTCCGCGGATAGAGTCGCAGGGAACACCTGAACCTGATGCGATTCTAATTCTGCATGGAAGATCGCGAGCCGTTCTTGCTGGAGATGCTTGACCTCCTTCAACAGCTGCAGGCCTTGAGGGCTGAGTTCCTGGGCTTCGAGGCGCTGGAGCCCCCGATGGAATTCGTCGACCTCTTCATCAAAATGCTGCAAGAATGTGGCATCTCGTACAGCCAGATACTTCTTCTCGCTATTGAGTTGGGCATAGAGCACGGTGAGCAGACGTTTGGCCGACTCGATCGCTGGATAATGATGTGCCGCCATATTGGCGCTCAATGCCGTCAGCTGGCGCAACTGAAACAGGGCGTATAAATTCACGCCTGCCATCATCACAATAATGACAAGTGAGGTGAGAACGATTCGCCAAAAGATAGACAAACGCACGAGCGACGCTCTTTCTCGGCTTTGAGAAGCGAGGATAACTGTAGAGACTGTAGGTATTTCCATACACTATTTTCCCATGCCACTCAAGGGCTCTGGTAAACAAATTTTGGTGTGTCCTTTACCCTGGGAAGGGCAACGGAGCCAGGAATGGCTGAGCAGCATCTGAATCAGGAGTGGCGGAAGCTGAAATATCCTACCACACGCTCGTCCCTACTTGAATGGGGAGGCAAATCGGCGCTGGCGGCGCGACAGGCCATGGAGTGAGGCAAAGAGATGGCCACGAAACAATAACATGGCGACGGCAAGCGGCGGGGTGAGAAGCAGGCCGAGATACCAACTGATCGACGAAGGGATTCCCACATAGTCCAGCCAACTACCGAGGATCGTGAACGGCAGCACAAGGAGTTGAAAAAAATCCAACCCCGCCCCTCTCCCCACTCGACTGGAGAGGGAGAAGAACGATTGCAGGCCCATGGGCGAGAGGACGATCGGGATGAGGATCAGGGCAAATGGAAGAAACCACTCAATCCAATTCTCCAAGACAAAATCGTACGAGGTCTTGAATACGTCGAGCGGAGAATCATGCCGCACTTGATAGATAATTTCCGGTGCCGGGTTCAGCAACAAAAAAATGAGCAGGAGGACGGCGTACGACAAGAGTTGCCCATAGGGGTTCGTCTGCAGGCTCATATCGAGCGCCATGAGCGGCAACCAGAGCACAAACCCAATACCGATCACATCCCAAAAGTAGTGGCCGACGCTGTCAACAATGTCATGGAGGGTGAGTACGCGGGCATGGGCAATCGATTGTTCGACCAGACTCAGAGTGGCGCCGACCAACAGAGCGTTCACCGCGCCAAGCAGAAAGCCGCCGATCATGCCGAGGGGCGAGGCAATTTGGCTGGCCAGAACCAGCAGCAGTCCAAATCCAACCACCGCTACCATCGTCATCCATCCGCGGGCGAGAGATTCTCCTGTTTTGCGGAAGGCGCTTCGATAGAGATCTATGGTTTCAGCTACAATGCGCGACATGAGAGACAATAGTCTGTGCGAACTTCTCGGGTCAAGCCGCGGCGCGCCCCCTCCTGGGCCGTTGACTTCCCCTATCCTATGATTATGTAAATAGCAGCAGTGTGGATCATTATGCAGAGAGGACTATTCCAATGGACATGAACCGTATGACGGTGAAGTTACAAGAAGCGCTCCAGACTGCGTCATCGCATGCCGCACGACGGAGCCACCAAGGTATCGACGTGGAACACCTCCTACTTGCCTTCATCGAACAAGAAGGCGGTCTCGCCTCCTCCCTCCTCGAACAAGCAGGATTATCGGTGCCCTCCGTTCGCCAGGCGGTCGAGCAGGCACTTGCAAAACTGCCGCAAGTTCAGGGAGCCGGGGCAGCGCCCGGACAACTTCATGTCGCATCGCGGCTCAGCCAGGTGTTGAGCAAAGCCGAAGACGAACAACGAGCATTGAAAGACGACTATGTCAGTGTCGAGCATGTCATCCTCGCCATGGTCCAAGAAGGGGGCGTGTTCAAAAAGCTGGGGCTGACGAAGGAACGGTTGTT
>JANYAJ010000034.1 GCA_025361385.1 Nitrospira sp. | reverse complement strand
GAACAGTTCCGTAGCGGAGACTATAGAGCTGACTCAATCCGCAAGGCTCATAGCGTGAAGGCATCACAAATACATCTGCCCCACCTTCGATGCGATGCGCAAGACCTTCGTCAAAACCAAGACGAAGTCCCATGCGATGCGAATAGCGCGCCTGAAGCGCCTGAAATGCAGCTTCGAGCTCCGGTTCGCCGGTTCCCAAGATCACCAATTGCAAATCCATCGCCATTAATTGTGGAATGATGGCCGCTACAAGATCTAGACCCTTCTGCGACGTCAGCCGTGCAATCACGCCAAGCAACGGAATCGATGTTTCAGGAAGATGAAACTCTTGTTGGAGCGCCTGTTTACAGACCAGTTTCCCCGAGCGATCGGTCACTGAGTAATGTGCAGGAAGGTAGGGATCAGTTTCCGGGTTCCATCGATCGACGTCGATGCCGTTCAAGATGCCCAGAAGTTGGTCCCCACGGTTGCGCAATACGCCCTCTAGCCCAAAGCCACATTCGAGAGTGAGAATTTCTCGCGCATAGGTCGGGCTAACCGTCGTCATATAATCGGCAAAGACGATTCCCCCCTTGAGCAAATTCACAGAACCGTAGTACTCAAGCCCCGCAGGCGTAAACAACGACTGCGGTAGCCCAGTTTTCTCGAATTGCGCTCCAGGGAACACCCCTTGATACCCTACATTGTGGAGCGTCAGTACGGTGCGCACACCCTGGACCTCCGGCCGATCTTGATCGATGCTCTTTAGGTAGACCGCGCACAACGCCGACTGCCAATCATGCAGATGGAGGAGATGGGTCTTCCATTGGTTCACAATGTGTTGATGTGCGATCACCTCAATCGTTGCGCGGCAGAAAAATGCAAACCGGTCGAGATTATCATGGTAATCGGCACCGCGATCTCCATACAACCCGGGCCGATCAAAGAAGGCCTCGTTCCTGACTGTCCATACGCGTACGTGGCGACCATCGTCGCCGACAGAAACGACATCTTCTTCGATCAGCGTGTCGATAGGCCCCTGAGGAGTCGGCACTTGGAGACGACAGACAGGACGGAAGGATCGCCCTGACTCACTTAGACAACGATAGCGGGGGAGCAGGAGGATGACATCATGGCCAAGCTTTGCCAACTCAAGAGGCAACGCGCCAGCGACATCAGCAAGCCCGCCGGTCTTGGCATAGGGAACCGCTTCTGAGGAAACCATGAGGAGATTCAAAGGATACTTGCTCACGGAGGGCCTACACGATACAGACATTATGGAGCAGCAGGCACTTCAAACCTGGAGCGAAACTTGTCTTCATGCTGCCAGCTACGACCCAATGCATGGAGCTGCGCCGCCGTCAGCGCTTCGCGATAGACAAGCCGCTCTTCAAAAAACACCACCAGCCACCCGCGATCGGGATAGGCCAGAAACAACGCATCGCCGGCTTCAATATGAACCTCCCACCCTCGTGGCGGTTCGCCGCTCGCCAATCTCGACTGTGGCATAAGCGAATCATCTTTCATACCGAAGAACTGCATGAACTCGGCATGCTGATACGTCGGCGCGCCCCAGGCTCCGACAAACGCGCGCGGGGTCAACTGATGGAGCACTAACTCATTATCTCTGACATGGCGCTCTTGCTCTTCCAACGACGGCATCCCGCTGCACCCAAGTGCCGATCCAAGAGCGACCACCAGCACCACAACGGCCCATTTCGAGAGCCTCAGACCATTGAGGTCCCGGAAACGCGTGGCACCACAAGCGGTCGCGTTGATACCAGTACAATCTCTCACAACAGACGTCGGCTCCTCGGTTCACTAGGCTTCACAGGCTGACAGACATCGCACTGGCAAAGCCGCCGAAGAAGGGCATAGGAGTAAATCCCTGTGTCGTGGCCGTCGCTCCACGTGAATTGCAGCGCATACCGCCCGACCGGCTGCACATCCTGCAACATGATCACGATGGGGACATCGTCCGGCTGCAAACGCCGGACGCCTGACCACTCATCGACACAGGCGGCGCAGGGACATTGCTGCCGGAGATACCGAACGGGGTAGACTGCCTTGTGCCCGTCGCTCCATTCGATACCCAACACACCCTTCTCAACCCAGGCCATGTCTTTCGGTTCACACAGGGTCTCTGTCATGCCAGGCAACTCCCTTTCACAACGAACCGGCGGTTCATGCTCATGACGGATACGCCAAGAAATTCACAGGAGGCAGTTGCCTCCCTGCCACGACTGTAACATACCCTTCGACCGCTCGCTCCACCTCGTACCTGACTTGCCCTGCTGCCCTCAAGCGATCGACCATTGAAGGCGAGAGTCGCAACGCCTGATGCAGAAAGGCCAGGCTCCCTCGCGAGAGCGGCAAACAGCGGAAGGTCTGGCGCGCAGCACAGACCACACAAACCAGGCCCCCCGAGAGAGGCGAAAACTGAGGCTCTCCTACTAACCGGCCCTTGCCACAAGCCGCACAGTGATCGGTTTCAGGGCGAAACCCGATAAGGCCCAGCAGACGAATCTGAAACAACAGCGCGGTCAACGCCGGATCCTGGCTCGTGACTAAGGCGCGCAGCCCCTGCTCGAGCGTCTCGAAAAGCGGCAGATCAGGATCCCCGTCCGGTGTCACCGCACCGACCACATTGACCATCCTGGCGGCAGCGGTCATGAGCGTCAGATCTTCTCGAAATCTCATGAATGGTTCCACGAGATCGACTTGAGAAATTCGAAAGAGCGAATCACCGGACTTTTCGAATAGGTTCAGATGGCAGATAGTGAGCGGCTCAAGCGATGCGCCAAGCCGGCTCTTCATCCGGCGAGCCCCCCGCGCCACCCCGCGAACCTTCCCCATCTCCTTGGTATAGAACGTCACGATACGATCCGCGTCGCCCCACTTCCGACTATTCAGCGTGATCGCCGCCGTCTTGATCAGCGGCATAGGGATGACGTCCGTTGAGGCAAAAAAACTGCCTGGCGGCAAGACCGCATGGTCAGTCCCATTAGCGGAGGTGTTCCATAAACATCGTAGCCAGAGAGAGATAGATGGTAATGCCCGTGATGTCATTCGCTGTCGTCACAAAGGGTCCGGCCGCCACGGCAGGATCCACCCCCATGCGCTTCAGCAGAATAGGCATGAACGTCGCCATACTGGTCGAGACCATGAACGCAATAATCAGCGACACGCCGACGACCATACCCAGAAATGCCTGATGCCAAATCCAGCCCACGATCGTCAGAATCACGCCGCACGCGAGTCCCATCAAGAGCCCGACCTTGATTTCCCTAATAAATACGGTGCGCACATCCGTCAGCGCGATCAGCCCGGTTGCCAATCCACGAATAATGAGGGTCGAAGATTGGAGTCCGACGTTTCCACCCATGGCGGCGATGACCGGAATAAAACTGACGATGGCCACCACTTCCTGAATCGTATACCGGAACTCCCACAGAATCGCCCCAGAAAACAGACTGCCGACCAGATTCGTAAAGAGCCACGGGAGCCGGTGTTTCGCAGACGCGATGCTGGAAGACTTTGAGACCGAGTCCTCCTCGATCGCACCGGCCATCTTAAGCATGTCTTCGGTCGCTTCTTCCCGGATCACGTCTACGACGTCGTCGACCGTGATAATGCCGACCAATGTATTGTCTTTATCGATGACCGG
>JANYAJ010000030.1 GCA_025361385.1 Nitrospira sp. | reverse complement strand
AGACCCTCAACGTACCCCAAGGGTACGCCTCGGCCCTTCACTCGCTGCGGCCTTGCTGGACGGCCTTTTTGAACGGCCTGCCGAGAGTCTATCTTACCGACTATGAACCATCGGCAACTCTCGCGACCCTTCTGCTTCCTGCTGAATGCGTAACCGCTCCAGCCGGGACTCTTCCATCACATGCTGAAGCACTTCGTCCGTCATCTGCGTCATCTGTGCCGCTGCATCCTTCATCTCGCCATGCTCGACCGCCCGAGAAAGCACCTCCGCCTTCGTGGCACCCTTCTTCTGGCCGAGGAACGGCTTGACAATCAGGTACCCGACATCGCGCGCCGGCATGAAGCGAAGGAACCGCCGCAGCAGTCGAGCCGTTTGCAGGGGATAGTGCAGGAGCTTATAGATAAACAACCGCTTGAGCCCCTGACGACGGACCTCATTGATCACTTCGCCAGGTAAGCAGGTCGGATCGATCTCCGAGCACTTGAAATACTTGTACCAATCGGTGGTTTCGCTGACCAAGCCGCGCTTCACATATTCCTGCCAGAGCGGAGTTCCTCGATAGACACAGAGTCGATTGAACCCGAACGTGTCGAGCGGCAGCTTAGAGGCCAGGTCGAAGGTGGCGTTCATATCTTCGACCGTTTCATCGGGGTTACCCACGGTGAAGAAGCCATGCACGATTTCAATGCCGGCCTGCTTGGCATTCTTCACCGCAGTGGCCACTTCCGCCAACGTCTGTTCTTTCTTCAGACGATCGAGGATCTTCTGGCTCCCGCTTTCAATCCCGAACATCACCGTCCGGCAATGGGCCTTGGCCATGGCGGGGAACAAATGCTGCGCGACGGAGTCCACCCGTCCTTCGATGCCCCACTGAATCGTGAGCTTCTCGTCCATCACGCCTTGGCAAATCGCCTCGATGCGCTTGGGCTGCAGAAGGAAATGGTCGTCGACGAAATAGACGGACCCATAGCCGCATTCTTCGAGGTACTTCAGTTCACGCACCACATGCGCGGCTGTCCTCGCACGCCATTTACCTTCATTGAAGATTGGAATGTCGCAGAACACGCAGGGCCAGGGACAGCCACGCGACGTTTGCATCGTCGTAAAGCGCTCCATCGACAGCACCGCCGGTACATCGAGCGGCATCGATTCCACAAAGTCGAGCGGAAGGCCTTCGCGGTCCGGGAAGGGCCATTGATCGAGATGCCGCTCCATAGGACGTCCGGGGTTCTGCACAACCTGGCCATCCTTGGCCCAGGTCAACCCGGCGACCGCAGCGGGATCGTCGAACTTTTCAAGGAGGTCGAGGAGCAACTGCTCGCCGTCGCCTCGGCAGACAAAATCCACTTCGGGGCACTGTAATTTGACCAATGCGGCATTCAAGCTCGCAAAGACGCCACCGAAGGCCAGCTTGACCTTCTGGTTGGCGGCACGAATCTGACGGGCTAAAATTTTCGCGTAGGGATAGCTGGTGGTACTGAGGAAACTGAGGCCGACCAGATCAGGCTGCTGCCGGTTAATTTCTTCGAGGATGACCTCGTTGGGCGTATCGGGATTCGCCTGATCGAACATCACACATTCGTGGCCAGCCTGTTTGAGCACCGACGAAAGCGACATGATGCCGATGGGCGGAAAGCCCATGACTCTAATACGGCCGTTTTTCGCTCTAGTTTTCGCCGGGAGGGCGTAGAATTGGGGGTCGCGCACATGGATTAGAAATACACGCATGTGGTGAGCCTATCACGAATATCCGGTAAAAAGGCGAATTACTTCGCGCAGGACATCATGCAGAGGTTGTCCAAAACGTAAAGTGGGGACGGGTAAATAATCACCACATCCCCACAGCACACTTTCTGGCCTTCGAACTGAGCGACGTTCTGACTTACCGCCCGAGCGCCAGCTTGATCGCATGACCGATTTCAGCCGGGTTCTTCACCACCCGGACACCGGCCGCTTCGAGCGTCTTCATTTTCTCAGCCGCAGTACCTTTCCCGCCTGAAACAATCGCACCGGCATGACCCATACGGCGGCCTGGAGGCGCCGTGATTCCGGCAATGAAACTCACGACCGGTTTCTTCACATTCTTCTTGATGAACTCAGCGGCTTTTTCTTCCGCGTCGCCGCCGATTTCACCGATCATGACGATCCCTTGAGTCTCGGGATCTTTTTCGAATAGGGCCAACACATCGACAAAGCCTGTCCCATTCACCGGATCGCCGCCGATACCGACACAGGTCGTTTCACCTAAGCCAAGCGTCGAGAGTTGATGAACCGCTTCATAGGTGAGGGTCCCGCTGCGGGATACGACGCCTACGATCCCCTTCTTGTGGATGAAACCTGGCATGATTCCGATCTTCGCTTCATCGACCGTAATCACGCCTGGGCAGTTTGGTCCGATCAAGCGAACGTCGCGGCCATAGAGCGCGCGCTTCACCTTGACCATGTCGTTCACCGGGATGCCTTCGGTAATGCAGATGATCAACTTCACGCCGGCATCGGCGGCTTCGAGAATCGCATCGGCGCAAAATGGCGGAGGCACAAAGATCAGCGAGGTATCGCACTGCGATTTCTTCACGGCATCGCGCACCGTGTTGAATACGGGAATGCCCTCGACTTCTTGACCGGCCTTGCCCGGCGTCACACCCGCGACCACCTGCGTTCCGTAGGCCTTACACTGCGTCGCATGGAACGAGCCTTCTTTGCCCGTGATCCCCTGCACCACCACCCGCGTATGCTTATTAACGAGAATGCTCACAATGTCCTCTTCTTTCTTCCACTCGTCCCCTTATGGCTGGAAAGCATCCCCAGGGGAGCGACAGGGTTAAGGCCCTGACTGCGGCCGTCGAGCGAGCACATTCCGATCGTGCGCGCTCCGGGAG
>JANYAJ010000025.1 GCA_025361385.1 Nitrospira sp. | reverse complement strand
CCTGCCGCCACAAAGCCGATCAAGGCGTAGCCGGCATGGGCGATGCTGGAATAGGCCAGCATCCGTTTGATGTTGGTCTGCACGATGGCCACGACATTCCCGAGCACCAGGGTGACAAGGGCGATGAGCAGGAACAGGAGCGACCAATCGGCCTTGAGCCCGCCAAGCCCTTCCACGAAGACACGCATGAAGGCGGCAAAGCTGGCCGCTTTTGCCGCCACTGCCATAAAGGCCGTCACAGAGGTCGGCGCTCCTTGGTAGACATCGGGCGTCCACATATGGAACGGCACGGCGGCGAGTTTAAAGCCGAAGCCCACGGCCACGAGAATCGTGGCGATCAGCACGAGGGGGTCGTTGGCCCCGTGAGTGCCGATGGCGCCGGCGATCGATGCCAACTTGGTGCTGCCGGCCATGCCGTAGAGCAACGAGATGCCGTACAAGAGAATCCCTGAGGAGAAGGCACCGAGCACGAAGTATTTGGCGGCGGCCTCCAGCGAACGAGGTTTCGATCGATTGAGCCCGGTCATGACGTAGAGCGAGAGCGACATGAGTTCGGTGCCGAGATAAATCGTGAGCAAGTCGGCGCCGGAGACCATGACCATCATGCCGGACAAGGCGAGGAGGATGAACCCGTAGTATTCGCCCAGGTGGATGCGTTCGGCCTTCAGATACGGCAGCGATATCAAAATAGTCAGGCCGGTCACGCCATAGAGAAGGACTTTCCAGAATCTGGCATAGGCATCGATCACCACCAGGTCGCTAAAGGCAGAGACCCGGATATTCAACGTGCCGATCTGCCCGCCGGTAAGCCCAAGGCAGAGGGCGAGGGCGCCCAGGCTCAGCCAGGCCAGGAGATCTCGCCGCGAAGCTGGTGTGATGGGGTCCAACGCGATGACAAGACAAGCCGTCGCGACGACAATGAGCTCGGGAAGCAGGGCTAAGAGGTCGGTCCCGTACAGGCTCATCGCGAGATTCCTTCAGCCGTCAGCGGCGCGGCTCCTCCGGCAGAGAGTTGGGTCGTCGGGGCAACCTTCGCCCGGGACATGGAGGCGATCATACTGTTCACGCTCTGGTGCATCCGGCTCACGAGCGGATTCGGGAAGAGTCCGATCCAAAAGACCAACAGAGCCAGCGGTACCAGCGTGGCGAGCTCCCGTCTGTTAAGGTCTTTCAGTTTCGGGAGCTGGTGCGGGAGCGGGACGCCAAAGACCACTCGTTGAATCATCCAGAGGATATAGGCGGCGGCGAGGATGATGCCCAATGACGCAAAGGCGGTGGCAACTTTGCTCCAGAGGAATGTGCCGACAAGCACAAGAAACTCCCCGACAAAACTATTGGTGCCGGGGAGGCCGAGTGACGATAAGGCAAAAATCACCAACAGGGTGGCATATTGCGGCATCGGTGACGCCAGGCCGACATTGTCGGCGATCAATCGGCTGTGGGTGCGCTCATAGATCATGCCGACGCAGAGGAACAGCGCGCCGGTCGTAATTCCATGGTTCACCATTTGGAGCACGGCTCCTTCGATGCCCTGTTGGTTCAAGACAAAGATCCCAAGGGTCACGAACCCCATGTGGCTCACACTCGAATAGGCGATCAGCTTCTTGAGATCCACCTGGGCCAGTGCCATATAGGCGCCATAAATGATTGCCACGATGGAGAGAGCGACCATCATGGGCGTGAAGGAACGGCTGGCGTCCGGCAGCATCGGCAAACTGAATCGCAGAAATCCATAGGTGCCCATTTTCAGCAGAATGCTGGCGAGGATGACGCTGCCGGCTGTCGGGGCTTCGACGTGGGCATCCGGGAGCCAGGTGTGAAATGGGAACATGGGGACTTTGACGGCGAAGGCGGCGAAGAAGGCCAGGAAGAGCCACATTTGCAGTGACGCCGGGTAGGTCCCTTGGCTCAACGCGAGGATGTCGAACGTATGCCCTCCGTAAAAGTAGAGGGCGAAGATGGCGACCAATAACAGCACGCTCCCCGCGAGGGTATAGAGAAAGAACTTGATGGCCGCATAGAGCCGATTCGGTCCTCCCCAGACACCGATGAGGAGGTACATCGGAATCAACATGGCTTCCCAGAAGATATAGAACAAGACGAAGTCCAAGGCGACGAACACCCCCACCATGGCGGTCTCCATGATCAGCAGCATGGCCATGAAGCCCTGAACTCTTGTCGTGATCGCTGTCCAGGAGGCCAGGACGCACAGGGGCATAATCGCAACGGTCATCAAGACTAGCGGGAGGCTGATCCCATCGAGGCCCAGACTGTAGTAAATGGGGGGAGCGGTCATCCAGGCGGCATGTTCGGTGAACTGCATCTGGCTCGCTTGGGGATCGAAGAGCCACCAGAGCGGGAGTGCGATACAGAGGTCTGCCAGGGTTGCGGCCAGCGCAATCCAGCGAGCGGTCGACTCCGTCACGACATACATCGCGGCGGCTCCCACAAGGGGGAGGACGAGGAGCAGTGAGAGCCAGGGAAATCCGCCGCTATGCATAGAACCTCAGAACATCAAAAAGACGGTCAGGATCACCACGACCCCGAGCGCCATACCGAGCGCATAATGTTGCGTCTGTCCGCTTTGTGTGAGCCTCAAAAACCAGCCGCTCCAGGCGACCGCACGGGCCACACCATTCACGGCGCCATCGATCACGGCGACATCGACACGCGTCCACAGTTCGGTGGCGGCGGAAAAGGTGGGGCGGACGATCGTCCGCTCGTAGGCCTCATCGACATACCATTTGTTCAGCGATCCGCGATACAGCGATTGCCACTGTCTGGCGAATTGATCGGGGAGTGCCGGGTTGAGGACGTAGACATAATAGGCGCCGGCGATTCCGAGTACGCCCATACTCGTGGCCAGTACCATGATGGCGATGGCGGCTCCCCCCTCGTGTGTTCCGCCGCCAGTACCGGTCTCAAACATCGGTCCAAGAAACTCCGGGATGCCGAGATACCCTGTGACGACGCTCAGTACGGCGAGGACGATGAGCGGCATGGTCATGGTGTGCGGCGGTTCATGGATATGGCCTGCATGGTGAGGGTCGACATGCGACGGGCCCCAAAATGTGACGAAGACCAGCCGGAAGCTGTAGAACGCCGTCAGCAGGGCTGTCATGAGACCGAGCACGGTCAGAAATTGGCCGAGCGAGCCGCTTGACCAAGCCGAGACGAGCAGGGCGTCCTTGCTAAAGAAGCCCGATGTCAGGGGGAATCCAGCCAGTGCGAGTGAGCCCACCACAAAGGTCCAATAGGTGATCGGCAGTTTGTCTTTCAACCCGCCCATGCGCCGCATGTCCTGCTCGTGATGGAGCGCGATGATGACCGATCCGCACCCGAGAAAGAGGAGGGCTTTAAAGGCCCCGTGGGTCAGGAGATGGTACATGCCGGAGGCATAGGCGCCGAGACCGCAGGCCATGACCATGTAGCCGAGTTGACTGACCGTCGAATAGGCCACGACGCGTTTGATGTCGGTCTGGGTCAAGGCGATCGTGGCACCGACAACCATGGTCAACCCGCCTGTGAGCGCCACGACAATCATGGCGGTGGGAGACAAGTTATAGAGTGGCGCCAAGCGCGCCACCATGAAGACACCGGCCGTAACCATCGTCGCGGCATGAATGAGGGCCGAGATGGGGGTAGGGCCTTCCATCGCATCCGGCAGCCAGACATGGAGCGGCACTTGGGCAGATTTACCGATTGCTCCGGTGAAGAGGAGAAGACAGATGAGTGTCAATACGGAGACGTCCCAGTTTCCACCAAACGGCCCGAGGAC
>JANYAJ010000521.1 GCA_025361385.1 Nitrospira sp. | reverse complement strand
TCCCGGTGCTCTATGTCAGCGTGATGAAATGGTCGCGTCCTGACGGACCACATGAGGGAGTTGGCCAGAAGCAGGTGTCGAGCGAGCCATCTGCAGTGAGCTGAGGCTGAGGGAGCTATGATCATGTCTCGATATGCCACTATTGTCGGGTTCGTCGGCTTCATGCTGTTGGCCGGTCTTGTCTGCCGCGTAGGGCCGGTGCAGAGCGCAGAGGGACCGGAGGTTGGCAGCAAGATCCATCGCGTGGTGATGCACCTGAATAGCGGAGAGGAGAAGGTGCAGAAAGGCGCGCTCAACAACATCAAGAATCTCTATGAGGCCGTGGGAGCTGAACGAGTGATGGTGGAACTCGTCGCGCATGGAGCCGGACTCTCGTTGTTCACGAAGCAGGATACAAGGTTGACCGAAGAGCTGGTGAAGTTGAAGACTTCCTATGGGGTCTCGTACACCGCCTGTTCGAACACGATGAAAACTCAGGGGCTCACGAGGGTCGATTTGATCGATCAGGTAGATCGTACGATGCCGGCCATGGTCCGCTTGATGGAACTGCAGGAGCAGGGATGGGCCTACATCAAGCCATGATGACCGCGCGGGAAACCACTCGGCCGCCAAGCCGGAGTAGAGCGGAGGGATGGTCATGAAGGGGTCGGAACTCCTATTGCGTTGCCTGGAAAATGAGGGAGTGCAGTGGATCTTCGGCGTGCCAGGAGAGGAGACGCTGGACGTGTTGAACTCGCTCGTGGATTCGCAGATTCGATTCATTGCCGCCCGACATGAGCAAGGCGCGGCCTTCATGGCGGATGTCCATGGGCGTCTGACGGGAAAGGCCGGCGTCTGTCTCTCCACCTTGGGACCTGGTGCAACCAATTTACTGACCGGCGTGGCAGACGCGTATCTGGATCGTGCCCCGCTGGTCGCGATCACGGGACAAGCCTCGCTGGATCGGATGCACAAAGAGTCGCATCAATTCATCGACGTCTTGTCCATGTTCAAACCCGTCACGAAATGGAACGCCGAGATCTTTCACCCCCGGACCATGGCCGAGACGGTGCGCAAAGCGTTCAAGGTCGCGCAGACTGAAAAGCCAGGCTCGACGCATCTGGAGCTGCCGGAGGACGTCGCGGCGGAAATGGTGGGTACTGATGACTTGGATGGGCCGTTGCGCGTGCAAGCGCCGTTTTTGCCCGAGCCGCTCGCGCGCCAAGTCAGCCGGGCGGTTGAGGTCTTGGCTCACGCCCGTCGGCCGATCCTCTTGGTCGGCAACGGGGTGATCCGGGGACAGGCGCATGAGGCGGTCCGGCGGTTCGCCCGACAGCTGAACATGCCGGTGGTCCACACGTTCATGAGCAAGGGAGTCGTCTCAGACCACGATCCCTTGTCTCTCTATACGATTGGATTGCAGATGCGGGATCATCCGGCTGTGGTGATCGAGCAGAGCGACGCCGTCGTGGCGGTCGGGTACGACTTTGTGGAGTATGCCCCTTGCTTGTGGAATCCGAACCGCGACAAACATATCGTGCACGTGGATGTGTCGCCGGCCGAAGTGGATGCACATTATATTGTGGATGTCGGCGTCTTGGGCGATATCGCCTTGTCTCTCGATCAGATCGGTGGGCAGCTTGCTTCGTTCGATCTTGCCTGGGCCGAAGAGAGCCGCCGGCTGGTGCAGACCGCCTACGAAAAGGAGTGGGCCCAGCCGCTTGGATGGCCCCTGCGGCCCCAGCATATCGTCCGAGATCTGCGGCAGGCGCTGGCGCCGGACGATCTGGTCATCTGCGACGTGGGGGCGCATAAGTTATGGATGGCCAGGATGTTTCCCTGCGAGGTGCCGAACACCTGCATCGTTTCGAACGGATTCGCAGCGATGGGGATGGCGCTGCCCGGGGCCGTTGCGGCCAAGCTCCTGTTTCCCGAGCAGCGCGTCGTGGCTGTGACCGGGGACGGCGGATTTTTAATGAATGTTCAGGAGCTGGAGACCGCCGTGCGGCTGCAGCTTCCACTCGTCGTGCTGATCTGGCGGGACAACGGCTACGGAGTCATCCGATGGAAACAGCAGATGAAATTCGAGAAGACTTCCGGTGTGGAGTTCGGGAACCCTGACTTCGTCGCCCTGGCGCAGAGTTTTGGCGCTGCCGGCTACCGCGTCGAGGGACCGTCGGAATTGGGGCCAGTGTTGAAGGCAGCGCTCTCGTGTGGAAAACCGGCCGTGATCGATTGCCCGGTCGACTACAGCGAGAATCTTCGTCTGTCGGAACGTCTCAAATCGCTCGGAGCCAAATGAAGAGGCCTATCCGTGGATGAGGAGAGGAG
>JANYAJ010000496.1 GCA_025361385.1 Nitrospira sp. | reverse complement strand
GCACCTTTCTGAGCGTACATACCCATGTCCGTGAAGACGCGATTCAGCTCTTCGGTTTTCTGACATCGCAGGAAAAAGATGCATTCGTGCTATTGACCAGCGTTTCCGGCGTCGGTCCCAAGCTGGCGCTCAGTGTCTTATCGGCTCTTCCGGTGTCTGACCTCGTGGTGGCGATTCAGTCGGAAGATGTCGAGAAGCTGACAACGGTTCCAGGGATCGGGAACAAGTCGGCCAGCCGTCTCGTGTTGGAACTCAAGGATAAAGTCGCAAAGCTTCACCCTGGGCTCGTCACACCACATGATTCACTCGGGCAGGGGCAGGATGTGACCTTCGATGATGCGTTGTCCGCGTTGGTGAATTTAGGGTATCGCCCGCAAGATGCCAAAGAGGCATTGAAACAGGTGAGGAAGTCCAATCCTGAGTCGATCGTGCTGAAAGACATGATCCGTGAATGTTTAAAAGAGCTGGCAAGGGGGTAGAGATGATGGCGAGGTCGACCCAACGAAGAGCCTGGATTCACCTATCGATCGGATTTGTCGCGCTATTATTGGGGTTGTGGGCTATGCCCGTGCAAGCCGAAGAACCAAGCGAACCGAAAAGCATCAGGAAGACCTGCGGCAAGTGCCCTGAAGGCTATGCGACGACCGGCGTGACTGAGTCCAAAGAGATTTGCAAGGACGGTGATCCCACTCTCGTTCAATGTGTTCCGCTCGGGGCGAATCTCTTATCCGTCTGCGGATCCTGTCCTGAGGGCTACCGCGAAATCGGCAGCTCCTCTCTGCCGGGCCGCTGTGGGAGGCAGGACGGGGGGCGGCTCGCGCAATGTCAAATAGAGAAAATGGAACAGAACCTCCCCGATCCGACCCAGGGCGGCAAGATGTGCCCCCCAGACTGCGGAAATACGGCAACGCCTGGGCAGGGGGCCTTGCCGCCTCCACCCAGGTACCTCCCAACGCCTGAAAAGAAATAAGCGCACAACGAGAGAGGTTCCCTCAACGATGGCCGAGCGAGTGGTCAGCACACAGATTACGGACGAAGAGCGCAGTACCGAGAATGTGCTGCGTCCGCAGACTTTGGATGAGTACATCGGCCAAGAGCGGATGAAAGAATCCTTGCGGGTCTGTATCGCGGCGGCGAAGCAGCGGAATGAAGCGCTCGATCATACGATTTTTTATGGTCCACCTGGATTAGGGAAAACCACGATCGCGCACATCATTGCTCGTGAAATGGGAGCCTCCCTCCGGTCGACCTCCGGCCTTGTCTTGGCCCATGCGGGTGATTTGGCCGCGATTTTGACCAATCTCCAAGAGCATGATGTCCTGTTTATTGACGAGATTCACCGACTTCCCGCTTCCGTTGAAGAGGCGCTGTATCCGGCCATGGAGGATTATCAGCTCGATCTCGTGATCGGCCAAGGGCCTGCAGCCAGAACGGTAAAATTGGATCTCCCGCGTTTTACGTTAGTTGGCGCCACGACTAGGGCGGGTGCTCTGACTTCCCCGCTTCGGGACCGATTTGGCCTCGTCCATCGCCTGGAGTTCTATTCTCCCGCGGAGCTGGAGACCATCGTGACCCGTTCGGCTGGGGTGCTCGGGATTCCGATCGATTCCAACGGCGCGCGGGAAATTGCCTGTCGCGCTCGCGGAACTCCTCGCATCGTCAACCGGCTCATCAAACGAGTGCGCGACTATGCTCAGGTCAAGGCGGAGGGGCGCATTACCCAGCCCGTAGCCCAGGATGCGCTTGCCTGGCTAGGCGTCGATACGGCGGGGTTTGATGAGATGGATCGTCAGATTCTGCTCACCATTATCGATAAATTTGCCGGAGGACCGGTCGGAGTAGAATCTTTGGCGGCGGCGGTCCAGGAAGATAAGGGTACTCTCGAGGATGTCCATGAGCCCTATTTGATTCAGGCCGGCTTCCTCGAACGAACCGGCCGTGGGCGCCAAGTCACGAAACTGGCCTTCGATCACTTTAAACGGCCCAGCACCCTCCTCTTCTCGTGAAAATTCTGGTCCCTGTCAGACTCTTCTGGATATAGGCTCAAACAACTGGAGCGTCTCACGCAAGTGCATGAAACGGCGAGGGGTCTCCTTGCATTGCCTGGAATGATTCCTGTATCATTTCATACTTCGCTCGTGTCATTCCAGCCGACGGACGGGTGACCGCCTCACTGGGCTGGAAAGAGAGGTTTTGCTATGTCTGGAGACCTTTCCGACTACCGGAAAGAAATCGATCGCATCGATGACGAAATGTTGCGTCTGCTGAATGAGCGGTCCAAAAGCGTCATTGAGATCGGTAAGCTCAAGAAGCAGCAGGACGCCGAGGCGAATCTCCATACTCCGGCGCGTGAGGCTGCCATTATCGAGCGTCTCATACGGCAGAACTCCGGGCCCTTCCCTTCCGAGGCAATTCGGCCAGTCTATCGAGAGATCATGTCCGCCTCCCTCTCGCTCGAGGGGCCACAGAAGGTGGCTTATCTCGGGCCCCGAGCGACCTTTACGCATATGGCCTGCATGCAGAAGTTTGGGTCGTCGGCCCAATATATCCCGGTCAATAGCATTAAAGATGTGTTCGGTGAAGTCGAGCGAGGGCGCGCCAACTTTGGCGTGGTCCCGATCGAGAACACCACTGAAGGTGTGGTCAACCACACGCTCGACATGTTCATTGATTCCAACCTCCTGATCTATGGAGAAATTCTCCAGGAGGTATCCCATCATTTGATGTCTAAGTCTGGCCTGATGGAAGAGGTGAAGAAAATCCACTCTCATCCCCATGCCATCGCCCAATGTCGAAGCTGGCTAGAAACCAATCTCCCGAATGTGCCGGTGTCGGAGGTGGCGAGTACGGCACGTGCAGCGGAACTGTGCGTGGAGAATCCTTCTCTTGCCGCCATTGCATCGGAGCTCGCGGCTCAACTGTACGGATTGAAGGTCATTAAGTCCCGCATCGAAGATAATATGAATAATATGACCCGCTTTCTCATCTTGTCTCAGAAGCCGCCTCAGCGGACGGGGAAAGACAAGACCTCATTGATGCTTTCGGTAAAAGACAAAGTTGGGGCTCTGTACGACCTTCTCAGGCCCTTTGCCTCGCATGGCCTAAGCATGACGAAGATTGAGTCTCGTCCTTCCAGGCGAAAAGCCTGGGAATACATTTTCTTCGTCGACATTGAAGGCCATATTGAGGAAGACCGGGTCAAGAGAGCCGTTGAGGAAATCACCGGTCGCTGTCTATTCATGAAAGTCCTTGGATCCTATCCGGCCCATAGTTAACGCCATGCCACTGAAGGTCCATCCAGATATTGTTTCGCTGAGTCCCTATGTTCCAGGGAAGCCGATTGAGGAACTCCAACGGGAACTAGGTCTCGCACGTGTCATAAAGCTGGCGTCCAACGAAAATCCGCTGGGCCCTTCCCCGAAGGCGCTCGCTGCATTGAGTGGCGGGTCCGCGACGCTGCATCGCTATCCCGATGGTGGGGCGTTTCGTCTCCGCGAAGCCCTGGCAGATCGATGGAAGGTGACGCTGGATCAGGTCATCCTTGGGAATGGATCGGATGAAATTCTGGGCCTACTTGCCCGTACGTTTTTGGCGCCGGGCGATGAAGCGATCATGGCCGATCAGACCTTCGTCATTTACAAGATGGAAGTGACGGCCGCTCACGGAAAGCCTGTTATCGTTCCGTTGAAACAATGGCGGCATGATCTTCCGGCGATGGCCGATGCGATTACCGACCGGACGCGGCTTCTGTTCCTCTGTAACCCCAATAACCCGACCGGAACGATGGTATCGGCTGATGAGGTCGAACGTCTGCTTGCGCATGTGCCTGCGCATGTCGTCGTGGTGTTGGATGAAGCCTATTTCGAATATGTCCGAAGTCGGCAGTTCCCAGATTCCATGGCCTATGTGAAGCAGGGGCGGAATGTGATCGTGCTGCGGACGTTTTCGAAGATCTATGGC
>JANYAJ010000474.1 GCA_025361385.1 Nitrospira sp. | reverse complement strand
GGATGAGAGGCGGACCGTCAAAGGCACAGAACATCACTGTCATGCGCGGCTGCTGTTGAACATGGGCCGACGTTTCATTCCCGCTCCCCGTGACGTTGAGCCAGACGATTCGCCTGTTGCCCAGCACCAGCAGGGAGTCCATGCCCTTGGGAGAGATATTGACGCGACTGTCCGCTGTCGCGGTCCCGACAAAAAACATCTTCTGCTTGGCGATGAATTGGATATGCGTTTCGGAGAGTTCGCGATATCGTTGCGCCATCGAGTGCTCCCTGCCGTCATGCGGCGATCGTGGATCAGATCACTGTCCCCAGTGCTTGAGTCCATCGAGGAATTCCTGGCCGTACTGCTTGGCGATCGCTTGCTCCATGTCCCAGGTGATCGTGCCGACCCGGAGCAAGTCCGAGACTTCGGTGAAATACCGTTCGAGTCCTGCAGGCGATAGCACCAGCACCCTCCCGCCGCTCGCGCCGGACTGATACAGATGCGGAACCCCTTTCGGAATGTAGACAAAGTCTCCGGGAGCCGCCCGGTAGACCTCCTCGCCGCTATGTATCGTGTAGGCACCGTCCAACACATAAAATGCTTCCGCGCCGGTCGTGTGGATGTGCGACGCAGGACCGACGTTCGGCGGATGGACCATTTCAATCAGCGAGTAGGATTCGCCCAGCTCCGCGCCAGGAACTTTCACCGTCATCTTCGTCCCGCGAAAGTCGATCGACTGACCTTCGCCTCGCTTGAGCCCATACCCGCGCTTGTCACTGGGAATCACAGCAGCCTCTCACGCATTCATCGAATTGACTTATTGAGCCACGCCTATGCGAGACGGGATTGTGGCGGAACAGACCATGCGGTCACGGAACTGTATCTCTTTCGTCAGAATGTCCAGAGCCCTCGCCTTGTAGTCAAACAACGCTCCTATCGATCCTTCCCCTAATTTCGGCTTTTCCACATTTCAGGATGTCGATGCAGGTGCAGAACGGCGAGTACGTTGATACGCTCATCCCCCGCATGAAAGTACACACCATAGGGAAAATGCCTGAGCAAGGCACGGTGCACCTCATCCTCCACACGCGGGAATTGTCGGGGATTGTCCACGATACGACGGAACACCTGGTCGAGTTCTTCGAGGAACCTCGCTCCCAAGCCGGCCCGCTGGTCTTCGTACCAAACGGCAGCAGCCTGAATGTCGAGGCCTGATTCTGGCTGAACGACGAGCCGCCGTGCCATCCGTCAGATCAACGATCTCGCAACTTGCGCTCGATGTCTGCACGGACATCGGCCCAAGGTCGGCCAGCGCCGGGGTTCGCCTTGTACGCGGCCAAGCGCTCGCGAAGGATTTGCTGATGCCATTCAGGCACAGGGACTTCCTCAGCGGTCGCCGCGATCCGGTCCCACAGCGATTGCACGAAATCGATCTGCTCGTCGACGGAGAGATCGTCGAACCCTGGAGGAGGAGTGGGGACTATCTTGGACATGGGGAGAACTCCTACGGTCGGAAGTATATCGCAAACCACAGGTCAAGAAAAGCAAGCAAGTCTGGCCGGAGTAACCGATCGCACGATAAGACTCGAGTCGCGCCTGCTACGCTCAAGCGAGCCGAGCGAACAGATCCTACAATCTCGAGCCCAGCACCTCTTTGAGCACGACCGCCAGGTCGCGGAGCGCGCGGGCACCGTCGCCGACGAAGGCCGAGCCATGCATCGTCGCCAAGGTCTTAGGCTGCAGGGCCGCCAACCGCTGAAGTGTCGGATCCGTGAGCGTGGAATAGGGCATGTAGTTGGCCAAGGGGCCCTGCTGATATTCGACCAGCACCTGCCGGCAGCGGCCCAACACATCCGCCTGCGTGGATGCCTCGACATCGCCCGCCTGATGCAGGAGATCCGAACACAAGAGCGTCCGCTGCGTCTCCTCGAACAAGAGCCCCGCCTCCCAGCAATGAGGCACATGCGGCGTGTGGAGAAACCGGAAGCGATACTTTCCAGTAGTCAGCACCTCACCGTCCTGCATCCCCAAAGCTGGCCGCGTCGCCACGCAATCATCGACGCTCACCAGCTTCCCCACCAGACTGCACACAGCCATAGACTGAGGGGCCAAGGCCTGCCACTCCGGCAACGAACCGCACTCGTCGGCCTCCACGTGGCTGAACCCGATCCATCTCACCGTCCGGGGATCGAGCACCGTCGCCACGGCGTCCCGCACCGCAGCAAACATCCCGCGCGGGCCCGTGTGGAACAACAACGGTTCAGCGTCGCGCACCAGGAATTGATTGAATTGCAAATTGAAATCCGGCACGAAGGTCGAAATGCGGAACAGATCCGGCGCGATCTCTGAAACAGAGGCCATAACAGTCTCCGAGGATGGGAGAAAAGAGCCGTAGGCTACCGCCGGCACATCAGCCTGTCAACGAGCACATCCAGACAGGATTGGCCAGAACCATGACTGACTCTTCACCCACTGACAAGGGGACAATGCCCCCACCATCTTTCAGTTCCTGCCGTTGGCGAATGAATCTTGAACGAGGACGGCAGACAAGTTAGTATCAGCCGCTCCTTTCACCCTAGACCTCACCGGAGAGTTCGAGGCCCTAGTGGCAGACAACCAGATAAACCCCTCAACCGCAACGCGAGGC
>JANYAJ010000439.1 GCA_025361385.1 Nitrospira sp. | reverse complement strand
TGATGAGCGAAGGAAAGACAACGACGGCAGTCAATCTCGCGTATATTCTCGCCCATGATCTTGGCAAGTCTACGCTGCTCGTCGATTGCGACTTTAAACGCCCTATGGTGCACGAGTATATGGGAGTTCCTGCAGGACCTGGCTTGGGTGATGTGCTCCAGGGGGGTGAGATTCTTGAGAATTGTATCCATCGATGTGATGGTGTGCCGCTATGGGTTTTGCCGTCAGGGTCTCCCAGGGTCCGCCCAGCTGGGTTGTCGGGCATTCAGTATGTGGCGAAGCTTTTGCCGGAGCTCAAGGCACGGTACGACCATATAATCCTAGATGCTCCTCCCGTAATGCCGTTGGCGGATGTGAACGTTCTCAGTGGTATGGTTAATATGACTGCCTTCGTGGTTCGTGCCGGTGGGACAAGTCAGGACGTGGCCAAGAAGTCGCTGAAACTGCTCGGCGAGAATAGTGAGGCGGCCGGCATTATCTTGACACAGGTGGAATTGGAGTATGCGCCCTATTTCATGTATGCAGCGGCCTATACAAATGAGGACAGTGGAAGTCGAACATAACAAGTCTCGCGAAGATCCTATGCTGGCGGCCAAGCTATTCCCCGATCACGGGGGGCCGTCATGGCGCATGCCTGGGTTCAAGAAGCGAATTCTCATTCTTGGGACAGGACCGCTGGCGGTCGACTTGTGTCACGTGATCGTTTCGCAAAACCGCTGGTTGGTTGATATTGTCGGATTCCTAGATGGAAAGGCCGAACGAGTAGGGGAACGGCTTGTTAATCCTGGCATTGTCGGGACGTATGATCAGTTGGCGCAGGTGGTCGAGCAGTACCATGTGGACACAATCGTCGTATGTATGGAGGATCGCCGTTCGATTCTTCCGGTCCATACCCTTCTCGATTTTAAGGCGATAGGACTGGATATACTGGACGGCCATCACCTGTTCGAAGAGGCCTCGGGGCGTCTCTCGATCGACTCGCTCCGCCCGAGCGCATTGGTTTTCTCGAAGGGGTTTCGCCGTCGGTTAGCGTCGCTGGTGAGCAAGAGAATCCTTGATGTGGTGGTGTCGGCGGTGGGGCTGGTGGTGTTGTGCCCTCTCTTTGTCCTCGTTGCGCTGGTCATTCGAATGGACTCGCCAGGGCCGGTATTTTATCGCCAGGTTCGTGTTGGGTTACGCGGTCGGCCCTATATGATTTGGAAGTTTCGCTCGATGCGGCAAGATGCCGAGAAGGCAGGGCCCCGATGGGCTCAAGCCAACGACCCACGCATTTCCCGTGTAGGATGGTGGCTACGGAAGACCCGTGTCGATGAGTTTCCTCAGCTAGTGAATGTACTTAGGGGTGACATGAGTCTTGTTGGGCCACGTCCGGAGCGGCCGGTATTTGTCCAGGATTTGCGGATGGTGATTCCCTATTACGATATTCGGCATACGGTCAGACCCGGTGTCACGGGCTGGGCACAAGTAAAGTTTCGTTATGGGGCTTCTCAGGAGGATTCCCATACGAAGTTGCAATACGATTTGTACTACGTGAAGAACTTATCGCTCCTTCTTGACCTGAAAATTTTGGTGCATACGATTCGAGTCATGATGCTTGGGCTAGGCGCGCATTAATGCATGTGAACGAGAAGTCGTGGGATGTTATGAGGCTATCTCATGCACCACGTTCTTTCAGCTCCAGTAACGCGTGAGCCTCAGCACGTCGTAATTCTGCAAAATTCTTGGTGACGTAAGAATTGACCTGCTAAAGTATTTGTCAGGATCAGGTATAGTTGCTACCCCATGGATTGTACTGCTGAGCGGTAGTGGTAGTCGTGCGGGAATCTGTATCAAGAGTATGAGATGAGTGCCAGCGTCTGTTGCTGGAATGGCGGTAGCGTGTCACGGGGGATGTGAGCCTATGTATATACTTGGCATTTCTGCTTTTTACCACGATAGTGCCGCCTGCCTGGTGAAGGACGGCGAGATTGTAGCTGCGGCTCAAGAAGAGCGGTTTACCCGTAAGAAGCACGACCCGGGATTTCCGCGAAGGGCAGTTGAGTATTGCCTAGCCCAGGCTGGGATTGGCATCAAAGACCTGAAGTATGTTGTGTTTTACGATAAGCCGCTCATCAAGTTTGAACGCTTGCTGGAAACCTATGTGGGCTTCGCCCCCAAAGGAATTCAATCGTTCCTGGCTGCGATGCCTGTCTGGTTGAAAGAGAAGTTGTTCCTCAGAAACTTGCTGCAAAATGAAGTGTTGGCCTGCTCGAACGGCCTCGACAAATCGGAATTGCCGGAGTTCCTTTTTGGGGAACATCACGAGTCCCATGCAGCGTCGGCCTTCTACGCGTCACCCTATGAACGGGCCGGTGTGTTGTGTATGGACGGAGTAGGGGAATGGGCGACCACATCCGCTTGGCTGGGAGAAGGAAATAAGCTAACCCCTCTTTGGGATATTCCGTTTCCTCACTCAATCGGGTTGCTGTACTCAGCCTTCACCTATTATACGGGGTTCAAAGTCAACTCCGGCGAATACAAAGTCATGGGATTGGCTCCGTATGGAGAGCCGAAGTACGTCAAGGCTATCTACGAACATTTGATCGATCTCAAGCCGGACGGCACGTTCCGAATGAACATGGAGTATTTCAACTATTGCACCGGCCTGACCATGACGAGCCGAAAGTTCGACGACGTGTTTGGCGGCCCCCCCCGCAAAGCGGAGTCGAAGTTCGGGCAACGGGAAATGGATTTGGCTCGTTCGATTCAGGAGGTGACCGAGGAGGTCATGCTGCGGCTGTCGCGGACGATGCATCGGGAAACGGGAGTGGAGTACCTCTGTTTGGCAGGTGGTGTCGCGCTCAATTGCGTGGGAAACGGGAGAGTGCTCCGAGAGGGACCGTTTAAGGGGATTTGGATTCAGCCGGCAGCCGGCGATGCAGGCGGGGCGTTAGGCGCTGCACTGAGCGCGTGGCATCAGTATGAGGACAAGCCTCGGACGGCGGACAATATCCACGATAAAATGAAGGGTAGTTATCTGGGCCCGTCATTCAGCAGCGAAGATGTCGAAACAAGGCTGAAGGCCATCGGGGCTGTCTATAATCGGCTTGATGAAAAAGATCTCTACAGTCGGGTGGCCGATGAGCTGGCTGCGGGAAAAGTCGTGGGATGGCATCAGGGACGTATGGAGTTTGGCCCACGATCCCTCGGCGGTCGCAGTATCCTTGGCGATGCCAGGAATACGAAAATGCAGTCGGTGCTGAACCTCAAGATCAAATACCGGGAGTCGTTCAGACCCTTTGCGCCCTCTGTGCTGAGAGAACGGGTGTCGGATTATTTCCAGATGAACTGCGATAGCCCCTACATGCTGCTCGTGGCTCCGGTGCTAGAGAAACGGCGACTTCCATTCGATCCTGGACAGAAAGAGCTGTGGGGCATCGAATTGCTCAATGTGCCGCGTTCGGATATCCCATCCGTCACGCACATCGATTACTCTGCCAGAATTCAGACAGTTCACGAGGAAACGAATCCCAGGTACTACAAGTTACTCAAGGCGTTTGAACAAAAGACAGGGTATGCCACCTGTGTGAATACGTCGTTCAATGTGCGAGGCGAGCCAATCGTCTGCACGCCTGAAGACGCGTATCGTTGCTTCATGCGGACGGAGATGGATATCCTGGTCGTCGAGAATTATGTGTTGAGGAAAGAGGATCAGAAACCGCTTGAAGGGGATTCTGATTGGAAGAAAGAGTTTGAACTCGATTAGCTGAATGGGGGACGGGGACAATGGATCACGCAGCGACACGCAAAGAACTCCGTCAATTTGGATTGTTAGTCGGAGCGGTCTTTACCGTGATCGGCCTCTGGCCACTCATATTTCGTGGTGAACCGTTACGGCTGTGGGCGATAGGTCTAGGCGGGTTCCTGATCGTACTGGGCGCCATCCTTCCGCAGATCTTAGCGCCTATTCACAAAGGGTGGATGTGGGTCGGACATATTTTGGGGTGGATCAATACCAGGATCTTACTTGGCATTGTGTTCTATCTCTTGATAACCCCAATTGGATTGGTGTTCCGTCTCATGGGGAAAGATACGATGAGGCAGGCATTTGCCGAGTCGAGTACGACCTATAGGGTTGTTCGATCTCCACGGCCCCATTCCCACATGAAATACCAATTTTAAGTCGGTGCTCGTCAACAGGAGGTGAGTATGGGCGCTTTTGTCATGGAACTTTGGGCCTTTATGAAAGAGCGGAAGAAATTCTGGCTCCTTCCGATCATTATGGTACTTGTGCTTCTCGGAAGCCTCATTGTCCTGACGCAAGGGTCGGCTGTTGCCCCGTTTATCTATACCCTCTTCTAGGTGTGCCGGGCTCGGCCTCGTGATCGATCGAGGGAGTAAAGACCGGATCGATCCATATGGGGCTGCGCAGGATTGACTCCGTTATCCCGCTTAAGAGGAATAGAGTTGTTACCATGTTTCCACTATTGTGAATCTGTGGCGCGGTTCGGAGACTGATGGGCGGGTTCCTTCCCACGACACGTTCATTTTGAGTCCTCCAGTACCCGAAGCCACTGTAGAAGTGGGACCTTAGCGCAAGGCCCCATGAATGTTCCTTTGCCAGAAAACTAGAAACATGAGGGTCTGTGCAACTGGCTGGTAATTAGGTGCAGAAGAGGGTCTCTCGTGCTGATACTTGAGTGACCGTGTGTGGCCGACTTGGAGAGTTGTGAAAGCCAAGTCACACAGAGGGATGAGGAGTCAAAGATGAAAGTAGTGTTGTTCTGCGGAGGATTGGGTATGCGACTGCGGGAGTACTCCGAGAGTATTCCCAAGCCGATGGTCCCAATTGGACCCAGGCCTGTCCTCTGGCATCTCATGAAGTACTATGCGCACTATGGGCACAAAGACTTTATTTTGTGCCTGGGGCATGGGGCTGGGGTAATCAAGAACTACTTTCTGAACTACAATGAATGTGAATCCAACGATTTTGTTCTGGAGAAAGGCGGCGCGGACCTTAATCTTGTGACGACCGATATTCAAGATTGGCGCATTACCTTTGTGGATACCGGGTTGAATACGAATATCGGGCAGCGCTTAATGACGGCGGCCAAGTACGTTGAGCACGAGGAGATGTTCCTGGCTAACTACGCCGACGGGCTGACTGATTTGCCCCTCCCGAAAATGATCGAGGAATTCTCTCAAGATCAGAATATGGCGGGGATGTTTGCCTGTGTCAGGCCAAGGCAGAGCTTTCATATTGTTTCGCTCGATGACACGGGGTTAGTCACGTCAATCGAGGAGATGAGTCGATCAGGGCTATACGTGAATGGCGGATTCTTCATCTTTCGTGGGAATGTCATTCGCAGTATTGAGCGAGGCGAGGAGTTGGTGCATGAGCCGTTCGATCGGCTCATCAAGGAAAAGCGGCTGAAAGGCTATCCCTATAATGGATTTTGGATGGCGATGGATACGTTCAAGGACAAGCAAAATCTCGACGATCTCTATGCGCGTGCACTCGCTCCTTGGGAAGTGTGGAAACAGCGTTGAGGTGTTCGCGGGTTTAGGGTGCGTGGTAGACGGCTGCGTGATGATGTGAGGCTGCCCTGATGCTCCCTGTGGAATTTTCGAAGCTGAAAAGACCGATGCGGGTGTTGTGCCTAGGCGCCCATTCGGACGATATCGAAATCGGCTGTGGAGGAACGATACTTCGGATGACGGCCGAGATGCCGAGCATAGAGGTGAGATGGGTTGTCTTAAGCGCTCGGGGGACGAGAAAACGGGAGGTTTTGGCCAGTGCCAAGCGATTTCTCCGGTCGACCAGTCGGAAGCGTGTCATCGTTAAACAGTTCAAGGAGAGTTTCTTTCCATACGTGGGAGAGAAAATTAAGGCGTTCTTCGAGCAACTCAAGGCAGATTTCGACCCCGACCTCATCCTGACTCATTGCCGGCACGATCTTCATCAAGATCATCGCGTCGTGAACGAATTCACCTGGAATACCTTCCGGAATCATTTGATCCTGGAGTACGAAATCCCAAAGTACGACGGGGACTTGGGGACTCCTAGCACGTTTGTACAATTAAACGAGTCCCATTGTGCGGAGAAGGTTCGCAACTTAATGGAGTGTTTCCCAAGTCAACTTAAGAGGCATTGGTTCACGGAAGACACTTTTTTCGCTCTGTTGAGGTTGAGAGGAGTCGAGTCTGGGGGAGCCTCAAGATATGCGGAGGCGTTCTATTGTCGCAAACTTGTGTGGTGAGAGCGTTAATGAAATTGCCACAGGTGTGCCGCGATTTAGCCTAGCAGGGATGTGTGGTCGGGATGTGGAATGGTTGCTTAACTCAGCTGGGATTATATGTGCAGCATGACGCTATCTCAAATTCACCAATTTCATGAATGCGGCCGTCGCTGTGCCGAAGTAACAGGCATCGAGTCTTCTGCCTGGATGTTTTGCCGATGACACAAGCCGTCAGTCGGTCAGGGCATAGCGGGCAGGAGATCGGGCTTTC
>JANYAJ010000421.1 GCA_025361385.1 Nitrospira sp. | reverse complement strand
GAGCGAAGCCCGAAGGCATCCCTCCCCCCTACACTTTTGGAATACGGAGGGTCTTGCTGATCATCAGGGTTCCGGAGAGGACAAACAGGAGGGACAGGGGATGGAGGTCGCAGGGCCCGATGGTCCAGATACCACCATAAAGGTGCGCGCCCAGCCGGTCCTGCCAGGCGGTCCAGGCGAGGATGCCGGTCAATAGTACCGTGGTGGGAATGGGAGTGCCTTCGAAGTAGGCGACTTTGTCTGCCCCCTCGGAAAGGCGCTCGGCGGTGACGTTGTATCGGGCCAGGCGGCTGACCCCGCAGCAAACGAAATAGGTGAGCATGACCCAGTCCCACCCTCCCCGCAGGCCCGCGGCGAATCCGATGGCCGCCGGCGCGACCCCGAACGAGATGACGTCCGCCAGTGAGTCCAACTCGCGTCCCAGCGCCGAATGCATGTGCCGCCAGCGGGCGACCCGGCCATCGAGCCAGTCGAAGAGGAGGGCTGCCGGCGCCATGGCCATGGCGGCGAAGAAATCGGTCAGGGCCTGGCTGCCCATGTAGCGCATGCTGAAGAACACCGCGGCGAGTCCACAGGCGGCGTTGGCCAGAGTGAGAAAGTCGGCCAAGTGAAACTCGCGGATCATGGAGAAATGTTTGAGAGGAGCCATTGCCACGGCAGGAAATCTACGCTGGATCCCTACGAATGTCCAGACCTCGCACCTCGGTGCGAGGTCTGCCGTGAAATGTGAGGGCGGAGATGGTTGATCTGGTTGATGGGGCGCTGCGCGAGACGAATGTATGATTGGATGTCAGCCCGTTGCGTAGCCCCTGGGAAAGGAGTATTTTTTCGTACATTGGCAATCAGAAAGGAGGCTCCCATGACACCGTTGCGGCTCTTCTCCTTGACCTGTGTGCTGCTTCTCTCCGCCACGTCTCTGGCGTCGGCGGAAATTCTTGCCCTCCTCAACTATGAGAGTAAGCCGGGCCAGCCGGTGAGGCGCGAAGCGATCGCGATCATGGACATCGATCCCAAGTCTGCGGACTTCGGGAAGATCTTGATGGAGATTCCCCTTCCCTCAGACCTCGTGGCACACCACATCTTTTTCAACCGTGATCGAACGAAAGCCTATATTACAGCGCTGGGCAAACCCCTGCTGCACGTCGTCGACCTCACCCGTTTCCCCTATCGCCTGCGCGCGATTGCCGTGCCGGACTGCCAGGTCGGCGAGGATCTTGTCGTCTCGGAGGATAACAAGACCTGGTACCTCACCTGCATGGGATCGAGCAACGTGATCATGGGTGATGCGGTGAACGATGTGCCCATCAAAACGGTGAGTGCGGCTGAACCAGCCGCCGCCTTTATCCTGTATCCGCACGGGATTGCGATTCACAACGGCATCGATCGGGTTCTCGTCACCAGCTCCGTCAAGCCGGATATGTCCGAAGTAGGTGAGTCGGTCACGGTGCTGGAAGCCAGTACCGGGAACGTGCTTTCGACACACAAAATCTCGACGAAACCTTCTCCTGCCAAATCCGCTCCCGTCGAAATCATGTTCAGCCCCCATGCGAATCCCCCCGTGGTGCACATCACCACTATGATGGAAGGGACGCTGTGGGCCGGGATCTGGGATCCGAAGACCCAGGCGTTTTCCTTTTATCAAGTCGATGATTTCGGACCACGGCAACAAGGGATGCCGTTGGAAATGCTCTACAACAAAAAAGGAGACCGCTTGTACGTCACCACGGCCAAGCCAGGGTTTGTCAATCTGTATGACAATACCGATCCACGGCAGCCGAAATTCCTGCAGGCCATTCCTGCCGCTCCGGGCGCCCATCATGCGGTCCTGTCGCCCGATGAACGCTACCTGTTCGTCCAGAATAGCCTGCTCAATCTGGAAGGCATCAGCGACGGGTCCGTCACGGTGATCGACTTGTCGAAGGGTGGGAAAGTGCTGGGGAGCATCGACACGTTGAAAGCGCAAGGCTTCAACCCGAACTGCATCATGCTGCTGCCGAATCATTTTCAACGGGCAAGCCTGCGCGCCGGCCTGAATCAGCAGTGAACCTGGCAGTTTGACACCATCCGTTCTGAGTTCCAGACGAGCGAGAAATGACCAGCCTGGTTGATCTTCGATTGCGCGCGTCGAACGATGCACCTGCTCCCACCAAGCTTGCTCGTTCCCTCTTAGTGATGGAGGCTGATTGATCTTCCACTGCGCGCGTCCAACGAGGGAGCCAAGCCCAAAGGTATTCCTGTCCTCCCCCGTGGATGGAGTGCCGCGAGAGGCAATGGAGCGGAAGCATACTCGGTCACCACCCTCCACTTTTCAATCACGCCCCCCAAAGGGATGCCTTCGGCTTTCGCGGACGTGACCGAAGGAGCGAGGTATCCGCCGGGTTGAGCCGGGAAGGAAAGCTGGAACTGACCAAGGCACAGGGTCGCTCGACCCTGGCCGCGGGAATTCCAGAAGGTTTCCGCCCGGCACAGCCCGAGCGGATCGCGACGGGAGGTCCGGGAGCGAAGCCCGAAGGCATCCCTATCCTCCCTCTGTTTGCGGTTCAAAAAGAGACTTGTTATAGTCCGCGCAGGTGGAGGGCCGTATGGGAATGGAACCGAGTTATATCTTGATCGACGGGCAGACGTTCAGCAAGGCGAAGTTGTCGCTCGACAACCATGTCTATAAAAACTGTGCGATCGATGACTGCGACATCTATTTCAGCGGTGGGCAATACGAGTTGCTCGATACCCACATTACCAACTCCCGCCTCATCCTCAACCACCCGGCCAAAGGCATGTACAACGCCGTGCAGATCTTTAAGATGAAGTCGCCCGGCTCCAGCGTCATCTCCGACTGAGTCAGGCGAGCGGCACGAGGCGAGCGGCGAGGGGGTGTGCCCTGCAGCGGTTGTGAGAACTGGCTCTGCCCAACTGTCCCCCGTCTTGCCGATCAATACAAGCACTTCTCAGTTCCTCCGCCTTGCAGTTTCCTCGATCCCCGCCTAGAATCATCCTCCCTCTGGAGGCTCCAGGCCTGTCTCGATTCGCCCCTACCGTCGCTTCCCTGTCTGGAGCCCCGTGACCGACCACGCGGATCCCTTTCAGGGTGGTGGAAACACTCTGGGCTGACAACTGAGCTGGAACCGTTGCAAAGCGAGGCCGTCTGGATTGTATTTGTATAATGTGCCGCGATGTGGCCCTAAACCGGAAATCTCAGTTAATGCCATCCATAGAGCAAACAGTTGCTGATTGGTTCATGGCAACTCCATGCCCACTACCCCGCTTTGTAGTCGAACATTTGTCGTTGGACGATTATGTCGAATTAGACCCGTTTTAGCACGTCCAGCATTGAGCGGCTGCTAATCTCGAAAGGGCACGAATGATCAGCGTAATCGTTCCTGTCTGGAACGCAGGGAGGTTCCTCCCTCGGGTGATCGAGGCGCTTGAAGGGCAGTACTTTCCCGCCGGCGAGTACGAACTCTTGCTCGTGGATAATGGATCCACGGACGATTCGGTTGCCATCATGCATCGGTATCCACGAGTACGCCTTCTGCATGAACCGCGGCGAGGATCGTACGCGGCGCGCAATCGCGCAGCATTGGAGGCGAGGGGCGACATCCTTGCGTTCATCGATGCGGATCGCGTGGCTGACAAGGGGTGGCTGCGCGCGGTTAAGAACACATTCGATGCGAGCAAGACGCAGGTGCTACTTGGACAAACAAGACCCGGCAACGATTCGGGTCTCGGGGCATTATTGGCCGATTATGAGAACGAAAAAGCCGCCTATGTATGCAAGCTCGGAAGCTCGCAGCAGCAAGTCGCCTATACCGGCAACATGGCGGTGCGGCGCGCGGCATGGGAGAGATATGGTCCGTTCGTCGAACTGCAGCGCGGCGCTGATGTTGTTTTTGTCCGTCGCATCGTTGAGGGCGAATTGTACGGGTGTGTTCGATTCTGCGAAAACATGCTCAACCACCACTTGGAGTTGAGCAATAGCCTGGATTACTTCCGTAAGATGTTCGTGTACGGGGCGAGCATTCGGAACTACAGCCGCGTCATGCCAGCGCAGCCACTCACCTTGGATGACCGCGTCCGGATCCTGCTTCGCTGCGTACACCAAAACCGGTATGGCCCATGGCGGGCGATGCGATTGGGAGCTGGCTTGCTAATCGGCCTCGCGGCGTACCAAGCTGGTGGGTTGTTTTGGCGAGAGAAAACAGGCGAACTCCCTCTGGTATCACATGCATCCCCTGCGCCGCGAATTGAGGAGCCCCTACCGAGCCTATCTATCATCGTGGAGTGGGAGAACGTGTTGCTTGCCGGCGATGAGAGAGGAGAAGGAGCTCTCCGAAAGATCGCTCGCGAAGTTGAAACGTTGAGCAAGGAACGGCGGGTCGAGGTGATCGTAGTTTATTTCCCCGCTGAAGTAGATGGCGGCGCGTTGGAACCGCTCGTCACCGAAGTGTTTCCGCGAGGGATGGCCCGGCTCTTGGCTGCAAATACCGGCGACTACTACGAGTTGAAGAACGCGGGGGCGGAGGCCGCAACTGGAGACATCGTTGTGTTCTCCGACAGCGACACTCACGTCGAGGAGGATTGGCTGCGGCAACTAACCCAACCATTCGCGAATTCTTCGATTGCCGCCGTGGCGGGTAGCTCCTACATCGAGCCGACGACGATGCTTGGCAAGGCGTTTGGCGCCTTCTGGTTCTTTCCGGTCCGAACGGGAAACACGCGGCTGGAGCCGGCCAAGGGAATCTTCGCCAACAATTTCGCGGTGCGCCGGGAAATCTTCGCACGGCTCCCGTTCCGGCCGGTTCCCGGCACCAATCGCGGCGCGTGCGTGCGCTGGCGTGAACGCATGTTAGAAGCGGATTTTACGGTTGTCGTAAATCCACTGGCGAGAACAGCGCATCCGCCGCCGAATGGAGGAGCACACTTCTTCGTTCGCGCGCTGACGCACGGGCGAGATGCCATTCTGCTGGCGCGCGACCAGGGCCGGAGGCTGGAGAGTGGCGCCTTCGGAGCCTTGCTTCGATTCACGCTGAACTGTGCGCGCACAACGATCAATACGTGGACGCGGCGCGCGGATGTCGGGTTGCGACCATGGGAGATGATTCCGGCGCTGCTGATTGGATACGTCTACTACAGCGTCGCCTTTGCCGGAGAAGTTTTGACGTTCCTGCGACCGGAGTGGATGAGCCAGCAGTTCCGCATTTGAATTGCCTAACACGTTGGCTTGGATCTGAGTTGCACCGTCCGCGCTGCGCTGATGTGATCTTTGTCCGTCTCCATCCTCGACGGCGACACCAT
>JANYAJ010000393.1 GCA_025361385.1 Nitrospira sp. | reverse complement strand
GGGAAAACGCTCGTCACCGCTGCGCTTGTGTCGCATCTGAGGCAACGAGGAATCGATATCGGTGTCATGAAGCCGGTTGAGACAGGGGTCTCGCGATCGACCAGGGCTCGGTCTGATGGTGCGCGCTTACGACGAGCCGCTGAATGTCATGATCCGATGGCAGAAGTCTGCCCCTATGTTTTTCGACTCCCGATGGCGCCCCTCTCTGCTGCACGCACGGAACACAAAACAATACGGCTGGCCACCATCCTGCGAGCCTTTCATGCCCTCTGTCAGAAACACGATTTTGTGGCAGTGGAAGGTGTCGGTGGGGTGCATGTGCCGATAACTGACAGCATCGATGGATTAGACCTCATGCAGCGCATGGGGCTTCCTGTCATCGTGGTGGGCCGATCAGGCCTGGGCGGGATCAATCATGCATTATTGACGCTTCACGCTCTCCGCCAGCGAAACGTCCCTGTCATCGCATTGGTCTTGAATCAACCCATGCCAGTGCGTACGAAGGTCGCGCGCATGCAGGAGCAATCGACTGTGACTCTCCTTCAACGTTTCGCGAAGGTTCCTGTGGTAGGTCCAGTCCCCTATAGCTCGCGCATACAACACAATTGGAACGACGGTATGACCCCGCTTGCGTGGACGGTAGAGATTATGAGGCTGGCGAAGCTGGTGACGGCATCCGATCGAGAAAACTCCTGACGGCCTCTCGAATATCTGTGGCTTTCAAGATGGCTGAGATGACGGCCACTCCGTCCGCTCCTGCCTGTATGACTGACTGAACCTGCTCGATCTGAATTCCCCCAATCGCAAAGACGGGTAATGCTGTGAACGAACGCATCGTCCGTAACCCCTCAAGCCCGACGAGCGGGTCGTGGTCTTCTTTGGAACCTGGCTTGAAGATTGGACCAAAGCCAAGGTAGTCCGGTTTCCCGGCAGTGGCTGCTATGACCTGGTCCGCATTGTGCGTAGAGATCCCGATCAACTTGTCAGGCCCCATCATCTTCCTTGCCATATCGAGAGGCAAATCACCCTGCCCCAAATGGACGCCATCAGCATCCACCGCCAATGCCAAGTCGCAGCGATCGTTCACGATAAAGAGAACCCCTGCCTGCGCTGCGGCACGTCTGAGGAGCAACGCCTCCTCGTAGGCTGCCTTCATCGAAGCGGTCTTGTTGCGATATTGAAAGAGTGAAGCGCCGGCTTCAGCCGCGATCGTCAGTACCTCCACCAGGGAACGGTCAGGACAGACCGATGAATCAAGAATGATGTAGAGACGGTTACGCATGGAGTGGAGTGGTCCAGACATTCTTGGAGAATTGTAGCTGGATGCACGACGCACTGCCAGTCGGTTGATCTGATGCCGTCAAGCCGGGCTGGATTAACTGACGAGGAATCGTTCGAGGAACGTGGTGGAGACGTGCCCCTTCTGGAAATCAGGGTCGTTGAGAATGCGTTTGTGTAGTGGAATGGTCGTCTTGATGCCTTCGATGACGAATTCGTCGAGGGCGCGGCGCATGCGAGCGATGCATTCCTGCCGGTCTCGGCCGTGGGTAATGACCTTGGCGATCATGGAGTCGTAGAACGGGACGACCATCATGTTCGACTCCATGGCCGAATCGACACGAACGCCGAATCCGCCTGGTACACGATATTTCGTGATCATCCCAGGGCAGGGCGTAAACTTTTCAGGGTCTTCCGCGTTGATGCGACATTCGAGGCTATGTCCGTTGAGCTTGATATCTTGCTGCTTGAATGAGAGGGATTGTCCATCCGCGAGTGTGATCTGCTCCTTGATGAGATCGATGCCCGTCACCATCTCCGTGATCGCATGTTCGACCTGAATGCGGGTATTCACTTCCATGAAGAAGAAGTTCCGGTCCTTATCGAGGAGGAACTCGACGGTCCCGACATTTCGGTAGTGCACAGCTTTGACGGCTTCGACGGCGACGCGGCAGATTTCACGGCGGAGCTTCTCGTCGACAGCGGGCGACGGCGTTTCTTCGAGCAGCTTCTGATGTCGGCGTTGGATCGAGCAATCGCGCTCGCCAAGATGCACGACATGCCCACGGTGGTCTGCGGCAATTTGCACTTCGATATGGCGGGGTTCGAGGAAATAGCGTTCGAGGTAGACGGCATCGTTGCCGAACGTAGTTTTCGCCTCCGCTTGCGCGGCTTGAAATGCACGCGCGAGGTCTTCGGCCTTGTTCACGACACGCATGCCGCGCCCGCCCCCACCTGAGGAGGCTTTGATGATAACGGGATAACCGATCTTGGTGGCGGCTTCGAGTGCTTCCTGTTCGCTTTTGAGCTCGCCTGGGCTGCCCGGCGTGACTGGTAGCCCTCGGCGGGCGACGATTTTGCGCGCCTTGGCTTTATCGCCCAGGAGCGCAATGTGCTCGGACGTAGGGCCGATAAATTTGACACCGATGGATTCGCAGACTTCGGCGAAGTGGGCATTCTCGGAGAGGAATCCGTAACCGGGATGGATGGCGTCTGCCCCGGTGATCTCGGCGGCGCTCAGGACGTTGGGAATGTTTCGATAACTGAGGGCTGCGTCAGGAGGCCCGACGCAGATCTTTTCATCGGCTGCACGCACATGGAGGCTCGCCGCATCGGCCTCGGAGAAAATTGCCACGGTCTTAATGCCAAGCTCTTTGCAGGCGCGAATCACCCGGAGGGCGATCTCACCGCGATAGGCTATCAATACTTTCTTGAACACGCAAGTACTCCGATGTGGGTCGAGGGAAGAGGGATTAGGGCGTGGCTGTCGGATCGACGAGGAAGAGTGCCTGGCCATACTCTACCGGCTTCGTACTTTCAGCCAGAATTTTCGTGATTCGTCCTTCCACTTCGGATTCGATCTCGTTCATTAACTTCATCGCTTCGACGATACAGAGGACTTGGCCCTTTTTCACGAAATCGCCCTCTTCGACGTAGGGATCGGCATCCGGCGAGGGGGACCGATAAAATGTGCCGACGATCGGGGATGCGATGGTAATCATGCCGGTCGTATCTTCGGTCTGGACACCTGCCGCACCGGTAGGTTGAGACACCGTGGTTGAGCCGGAGCTTCCCTGATCGGCGACGGTGGTGGTCACCGTTCTGACCTCGATTTCGTGGCGCACGCGGATTCTGAGGCCTTCGCGCTCCAACTCCAGTTCGGTCAAATTGTTCTTCTTGAGCAGGTCGATCAGCTCTTGGATGTGTTTACTCTGCTGTCCAGATAACAAGGGAGTGCCCTGGCCGCCTGGAGGGGAGGCAAAGGCCTGAGGGAGAATAATCGGCTTCCCTCGTTTCTTTGACTTGCTCGATTTCTGTGTGCTCACCGAACACGCTCCACGTAGGCTCGCGTCCGCGTATCAATCTTGATCACGGTTCCACTTTCTAAATAGAGCGGCACCTTGAGGGTGGCGCCAGTTTCAAGGGTGGCGAGTTTCGTGCCGCCCGTCGCGGTATCGCCACGGAAACCCGGTTCGGTGTCGGTAACTTTTAATTCAATAAAGTTCGGCAGCTCAACATCGATCGGGCGATGCTCATATACGAGAATCTTCACGATCATGTTTTCCTTCAACAGATCTGCATTGTCGCCGAGCTTACCCTTTTCGAACGTCAATTGCTCGTACGAGTCCGTGTCCATGAAGGTATAGGCGTCGTCGGTTGCGTAAAGGAATTGCATGTCCCGTTCATCGAGCTTCGGCTCTTCGAACCGTTCCCCTGACCGAAACGTACGGTCGATCACACTACCTGTGAGATAGCCCTTGAGCTTGGTGCGTACGAAGGCTCCACCCTTGCCTGGTTTTACATGCTGAAACTCAATGATATAAAACGGCTGGTTATCGACCATCAGCCGTACGCCACCGCGAAAGTCGGTCGTGGAAATCACTCGATACTCCCTTCACCCTGTATGCGTCCACTCGACGCGCTCCGTAATTATTTCGTTCCTGTTGGTGGCCGTCGTACTGTCGTTGATACGGCTGTCTTCTTCTGGCGCTTGGAGGCGGATAGATGGTCCTGCAGCCCACGAAGTGCGAGGAGATAACCCGACGCACCCAAGCCGATAATCTGCCCAAGGGCGACTCCTGCGATATAGGACCGATGGCGAAACTCTTCCCGCTGATGAATATTGGACAGATGCACTTCAATCGTTGGCAGGCTGATTGCCGCAATCGCATCCCGGATCGCAATGCTCGTATGAGTATAGGCGGCCGGGTTGATGATAATTCCGTCGTATCCTGTCCGCGACTCTTGAATCCAGGCGACCAACTCTCCCTCGTGATTCGACTGGCGTATATCTACCTTTACGGCCAACTCTTTTGCCAGCTTTGCAATGGCTAAGTTGATGGCATCAAGTGACAGGGTGCCGTAAACCGACTGTTCTCTGCTCCCGAGGAGATTGAGATTTGGACCATGCAATATTCGTATGCGTAGCATGACTCTATATTATTCAACTACTCATAATAAGTGTGAACGACTGATCCTGCCACAGTCTAGCCGGGCCGCATTGTAGCAGTCCGCCTCAAACCGGTCAAACTCGCAAAATTATTGGGAAGTCTTGGAAAGGGGCCGATTCGTCGTGGCGCGTTCTCGACGCCGTGATTGAATGGTGCGAAGCCAAGCCTCTAATTGAGCCACGACTTCGGCATGAGGAGATGGAGAAGGCATCGCCTCAACGGCGCTGACTTGAGGATCCTGCTCGGGTACCGCGAGTTGTTCGCCTGTGTGATCGTGCGTATGGAGGACCGTCTCCATCAATTCCGAAGCCACGATCAGTGGATCGGTCGCCACGGTCTCTAATTTGGCAGGCATTGAAACTGATAGGTCTTCATGTTGCGTACCAACTTTCGGAATGACTGCCTTGAGTGGGTCGGAAACAATTGGAGCTGCCAGCACCCTTTGCACGGAGCTGCTTTGTGTGACTGGATCAGACGGCTTTAGTCTCTCCGGCTCTTTTTTGAGAGTCAGGGGTTTACCCAGCGACGATTGGACTGAGAGCGCCTCCTCATCCCGCGGATTCACTCTCAAGATGACAGCGCAGGATTGCAGGGCCAGGGCATGTAGTTCCTGGCTTAGATAGATCTTGATCAAGGTCCGGTGTGCACGCAGGTTTTCAGGACTTAACTTGATGGATTCCTCTAGAATCGCTTTAGCCTTGGTGGGTTGCCCCATCTGATCATAGGCACGACCGAGCGCGACCATCGCCGTAATGAAGCCGGGATAATATTTCAACCCGTCTTCGAGAACGCCTGCGGCTTCCTGCCACATGCCGACCTTGCCATATTCTTCAGCCAAGGGCATGAAAACCTTGGATTGCGGATCTTTGGCCAATTGGATGGCCAGTCGATCAATTTCCATCGCCGTCTCGGCTGATTGCTGATTCTGTGCCATGGTGTATTAGCGTCCTCCTACAACCGGCTTTGGCGCCTGTTCCGGCACTCTGGTGCGAAGCAGTTCATGCGCCCGATTCAGGATCGCGTCAGCAAGCGCACGCTTTGGCATCAACGGCAGTTCTGTGACAGCCCCCTCCCGATCGATTAATGTGGCAGCATTCTGTTCACTGCCGAACCCCGCGCCTTCCATCGTGACATCGTTGGCCACAATGAGATCGAGCCCTTTGGCCATAAGCTTGTCTTTCGCGTGAGCGATCAGATCGCAGGTCTCAGCGGCAAAGCCAACCATAAGTTGTGTGGTCCGTTGAGCGGATAAGGAGGCCAGGATGTCGGTCGTTCGCTCGAGATCAAGGGTCTGGTCGATCTGCCCATGTTTCTTCATTTTTTGTGAAGCAGGGTGTTTGGGGCGAAAGTCCGCGACGGCGGCGGCCATAATCACAGCGGAAGACCATGCCAGACGTATCAAC
>JANYAJ010000392.1 GCA_025361385.1 Nitrospira sp. | reverse complement strand
TTGCTCTACTTCCGGTTTCACTCCCGGTTCGCTCCCGATTTTACTCCCGATTCCAGGTCCAACTTAATCGCACTCCATGACAGTGTTGGGAAAGGAAAACGCTGGAGCGACAAAGGGATAGCTCTCTCTGTCACACTCTATTGTCATCCATCGCACTTTTCTTAGGTGGTTCTTCTAAGCTGAGGGTCGTTGGTTCGATCCCAACCGGGCGCACCATAGGGTTTCCTATCCATGCGCTGGCCGTTTCGCCCTTCCCGTCTTGCAATCCTTGCCCTGGGCTTGGTGCTTTGCTACACGCTGGTTGGATTTTTTCTCCTTCCTTACCTCATCAAGGCCTACGCGATCCCGGCTGTTGCCGAGAAGCTCCACCGTCCTGTGTTGGTGAAAGAGGTGGAGTTGAATCCCTTTGCGCTCTCGATTCGGGTGACGGGCTTCGAAATTCGAGAGCCCGATCAGTCTGCGCTGCTCGGCTTTGAGGAGTTCTTTGTCAATTTTCAAGCCAGCTCTCTCATTCGCCGGGCCTATGTGTTCGAGACGATTCGTCTGACGGTGCCCTATGTCTCGGCACGAGTGTCCCGGGACGGGCGCTTGAACGTGGCGGAGCTGGTGCCTCCGGCTGATGCGTCGGCGGCGGCGCCCTCCGGGACCCCTCCACAGGCTCCATCTGAGCTTCCCGCCCTGCAGATCGGGCACCTTGAAATCGTGCAGGGGATTGTTGAGTTTCACGATGAGTCGAAGGAGAAGCCGGTCTCGACGGAGATCGTGCCCCTCGGCATCGTCTTGAAGAATTTTCACACCAAACCTGGCGGGGACAATACCTATGCCTTTATGGCCGAGTTGGGAACAGGGCAAATCCTGGATTGGAAAGGAACGGTGTCTCTTGAGCCGATTCGCTCCGAGGGGACCCTTTCGCTTAGCGGCGTAAAGATCCCAACCTTCTTCCAATATGTGCAGGATCAGTTCAATTTTGATATCCCCAGTGGCACGATCGAGGCGAAGGGTCAGTACCTGTTCGATGCGGGGACTTCTCCTGTCACGCTGGTGCTGTCCGATACCACGGTACATTTCCGAGACATCCTCCTTGTCGAGAAGGGCGATTCTGACCCAGTGATTATGGTTCCCTCGCTGGATCTCGACGGCATTCATCTCGATCTTCGTACGCGAACGGTATCGATCTCCAGCATCGCGATGGCGAACGGCTCGGATCGAGCCTGGCGGAATCCCGATGGGTCGATCAATCTGCAATCGCTCTTGACTCCGGTGGCGAGCGATTCGTCCGCGCCCCAGACTGCGACCCCTCCGGCCAAGGCCCCGGCGCCTCAAGCAGTAGATGAGAGGCCCTGGTCGCTGTCCATCAAGGAGGTGGGGGTGACCAACCATTCCATTCACTTTGAAGATCGCTCGCTCGCGCTGCCGGTGCGCGTGACCGTGACCGGTCTCTCGGCCAGGACCCATGACTTTTCGTTCCCAATCACGAAGCCTATTCCTCTGACCGTGGAGCATCGGCTCAATGAAACGGGCAAGGTGGCGGTCGATGGACAGATCATCGTGAAGCCCTTCCAGCTCGACCTATCCCTGGCCCTCAAGAATATTGAAATCCAGCCCTTTCAGCCCTATGTCGAACGGTTCGCACGCATCGCCGTGGATTCCGGGACGATCGATCTGGACGGACAGATTCATCTGGCCGTGGAGCATCCGAAGGCGCCCTTGATGACGTTCCGCGGGAACATCGGCGTGAAAGCGCTAGCCCTTGCCGACCGCGATCAGGGTTCGCCGGTTGTATCCTGGAAGCAGTTCCACCTGAGACAGCTTGCGCTGGCGGTTGATCCCACCGCGGTCAACATCGAGGAGGTGGGACTGGAGCAACTGATGATTCATCTGGCCGTTCTGCCTGATGGGCAGCTCAATCTGAAGACCTTGCTTCCGCAGGCCGATGCGGCCACTCCCCCCTCTGCGCCGGAGGCCGAGCCGACGAGGACGAAGAAAGGCCCCTCTCCATCGATTGCCATCAAGACGGTGAAGCTGTTGAAGGGAGCTGTCAGCTTTCGGGACGAATCAATAACGCCGCCGGTCAAAACAGGGCTCTACGATCTCACTGGCACGATCAAAGGCTTATCGTCGAAGCAGCTCGCCAAAGCTGATGTGGAATTGGCCGCCAATGTCGACAGGGTTGCTCCGTTGAAGATCGTCGGGACCATCAACCCATTGATCGAAAACGCCATGACGGATCTTACGGTGACGCTTGGGGGGATGGACTTGACGGCGGAAGGCCCCTACAGCAGCAAGTATGTGGGCTACGGATTGTCGAAAGGGAAGCTCTCACTCGATTTGAAATATAAGGTCTCTCAACAACAACTTGAAGCCGAGAACAAAGTCTTGATCGATCAACTGACGTTCGGGGAGAAGGTCGAGAGTCCCGATGCCACCTCGCTGCCCGTGCCCTTCGCGGTAGCTCTGCTGAAAGATCGCAAGGGGCGGATCGAGATCGATCTGCCGATTCGCGGAGATCTCAAAGACCCCGACTTCAAGTACGGCAAGGTGGTGGTTTCAACGTTGCTGAATATCCTGGGCAAGCTGGTGACATCTCCCTTTGCGCTCATGGGAAAACTGATTCCAGGCGGCGGCGACGCTGAAGAACTGCAATATCTCGAGTTTGACCCTGGCGTTGCCGTGCCGCTTCCGGCAGAACTCAAGAAAGTCGAAGCCATCACAAAGGGGCTTGAGGAACGGCCTGGTTTGCGTCTGGAGATCACCGGCCCGGCCGATCCAGTTCGAGATAAAAAAGAGCTCGGTCTTCAGAAACTTCAGGCGCAGCTGCTCGCGAGATGGCGGCAGGGGAAGGGGGCCTCAAAGGAGGCGGACCTGCCGAAGCTTGAGGAGGAACGGCTGATCACAGAGCTCTTTGGTCAGCAGCGCAGCCAGCAGCCTATACCCGCGTC
>JANYAJ010000365.1 GCA_025361385.1 Nitrospira sp. | reverse complement strand
TGGGGACAAAGCTGCGGGCCTGAGGCTCGCTGTCGCTCCCAGGCTCCCGGAATGACCCTTCCGGCCTCAAGCGACGCGAACCTTCTGGAATTCCTTCAGCTGCGGTCGCTTCGGCGACCGCAATCCTTCAGTCAGTTCCAGCTTTCACATCGCCCGAGGCTCGGTGGGTCCCCATTCCTCCGCCAAGGTCGCACCAGAGAGCCTCAAGCCCACCAGGGAAAGAACTTATAGATCCGCGCAATGAGGACCACCCCGTGCCACTCCTGCCAGAAAATGGAAGGGGAGTAATGAAAAGGCCACCAGAAACGGTGGCATTTTTGTTTTGCGGTCCAAGGAGATTAGGGGCTGACACCCCCGCACCTAGAAGGATGGAGCGAGACAGATGCTCCCCTTGCTCGCAGACCGCGCACGATCAAAATGTGCTCAGTCGATGCACAACTTGGGGTCACCCCAGCCACCCCGCCAGATACAGAGAGAGAATAAACGGAAAGGCCACCTGAGAAGATGGCCCTTTTGTCTGCTTGAAGTCGCATCAAGTCACTACTCATGCTGACCCTAACACTGACTGTGTATCATCAAGTAATCCCCAGACACTAGGTATCCCCTCATCTGAGGGGATAGGCATATATCTTTATCCCGTGATACTTGATAGCCTAACGCGCGGAAGAGGGTTGGATGTCTACGGGCCTAACCTGGAAAGGAGATGGACGCTATGAGTGAAGGGAGAGTGCTTGTCGTGGACGATGAGGCGGACGTGAGAAGATCCGTGCGCCTTATCTTAACAAAGGCAGGGTACGATGTGGATGAAGCCGAAGATCCAGAAGCGGGAATCGCCTTAGTGAAATCGCAAAATAGTCCGCGGGCGTTGACCGCGGTTATTACCGATCTTAATATGCCGAAGATAAACGAGATCATAGTGATTCCCTATTTTCGCTCCCAGCTCCCGTCGGTTCCGGTCATTGTGCTGAGCGGATCAAAGATGATGGAGAGATCCGCCCGCCTGTTTAAGCACGCCGGCGTGGAATTTCTCACGAAACCAATTGATCAAGCGCGGTTACTGGACGCCGTGAAGAAGGCCGTGAGGTCATAGGGCCGTCAGCGAAGGCGTATCGAGAGACAACGTTCCGGCATGATATGGAGGTGCGTGAAGGACCTAAATTGATTCGGGCCCGAATCGTCCATCCATCCGTGATCGTGTTTGAACGAACAGAGTGGCCAAGCCATCCTCCTCTCCCGGGATAGGGATGGAGAGAATAGCCGAGGGGCGCCTCGCTCAAGGAGCCTTGAGTGACACGCCCTTCTTGTTTGTTGCATCCGAGGAGAGAAGGGCGTGCGCTCAATCGAGCACAGTCTCCGCGTTGGAAAATTTGCGCTCGATTTCAACGGCATTGGGCATGCAGTGTCGTAGGGTCCAGGGGGAACCGGAGATGGAATGTCGTGCCCACACCAGGCTCGCTTTCTACCCAAATCTTCCCTTTATGCGCATTCACTACGTCCTTCACGATCTTGGTGCCGAGTCCCGTGCCTCCCTTCTTGGTGCTCACCGCCTTGGCTGAGAAGAGGCAGTCTCGAATTTCTGGAGGCATCCCGCGCCCGGTGTCTGTCACAGCGAGCGCAATACCCCCCGTGTCCTGATCGAGATGCCCCCGCACCGTGATCGAGCCTCCCCGTGGCGTTTCTGGAATAGCGTTATTGATGAGATTGTAAAACGCGTTGTAGAGCCTCCGCTCGTCAGCGTGGAATTTCGGCAGCGAGTCAAGGCCCTCGGTTCGCAAGGTAATCTGCTTTCCCCGAGCCAGGCCCTGCAGCGTCTGAAACACTTCGAGGATGACCTGCCCGACCGAGCAGGGCGCGAAGTTGGGAGGCGCACTCAATCCTTTGACGCAGTCGGCCATTTCTTTGACGCGATCATCTAGGCGCCTGATTCCATTCTGAGCTATCTCGACGGACTCATCGCAGATCTTCTTGTTGGTCTTATTGTGAGTCAGCTCCGCACTGTTCATAGCGCCGAATAGGTCCTTCACGACGTCGCGCAATAATTCAACACCCGTCTGCACCGGTGTCAGCAGATTCTTCATGTCATGGCCGATATCACCGAGAAGCGTCACCACCTCGGCCTTCTTCGCGTCCTCGAATTGCTTCGCCTGCAGAATGGCCAGCGCGGCGAATGCAGAAATGATCGTGAGGAGTCCGAGGTCGTGGTTCGTGAGCGACCCATCGCGTTTGTTCAGCACGTTCAGCACGCCGATCGGCTCGCCTCTCCAGCGCCGGAGCGGCACCGTGATCATGTCCCGCGTGACGAAGCCAGTGGCCTGGTCGATCTGCTGAAGATGGTTGGCTTCGTGATCGACCCGGGTAGTAATCCGAGGTTCTCCCGACTGGAAGACTGACCCGGAAATACCTTTATCCCAGGGAATAGCCGTTCCCCGGGGAACCGGCTTTTCGCCGATCGAATACTGAAAGATCAGTTCTTCTTTCTCCGGATCGGCAAGCAGAATGGAGCCCGCTTCGGCGCCGACCTCTTCCAGCGCAATATGGAGTGTCGTTTCGACGAGTTCATCGAGATCGATCGACTGGAACAGGGCGTGGCTGACGCGTTCGACCGCTTCGAGCTGCGTCTTATAGTGGAGAAGTTCTGAAGCATCAGCCTGGTTCAATCGCATGAAGTCGACACCTGGCTGGTTCTTCGTGTCAGGGGATGGTGGCTGCGTCATCACTGAGGTCCTTACGGGAGGTCAAGAGGAAAATGAGCGTTATTATGGCATACCTAATAGCGGCTTTTCTGGCAATGAGGAATCCCCTCGTTCGTGGGGGGCCGAGTGTGTGCCAGGCTTAGTTGAAAATTGACGAAGCGGCTCCCGTGTGGTGCAGTGATCGTTGCTGAGACCAAACCACCCTCACACCAGGAAAGGAGCCGCTCCATGAGGAACGTAGGCTCAAGGGAACGATGTCTGACACCTTACCTCCCCGCTACTGTCTCGAAGCCCGCATCAAGACTCACACTCTCCTGTATCACTTCTGGTACGCACATGAATCTATTCCGGTTCACCTGCGTGGGCACGGAAATAATTCCATTACAGAAATTCACCAGCAAATAGGTCTTGCGGCCTGAAGAACACGGGGCATAGAATGTGCCCTCTTCCATACGGATCCATAGCCCTGGCCCATTCAGCATCAGTCGAGTGGACCGGAGCCTCGAGAAAGGAGACGGTCATGCTGTCACTCCTCGGTGCGAGGCTGGTTCCTTCGCTCTCACTCCTGTGTATCACGATCTCGCTGTGCAGCGTTCCGTTCTCCACAACGCAGGCGCAGGTGCAGCCGCCCGCGAATACATCGATCACGTCATCGGGTCTGAATACCGAAGTCAGCGCGCCCACGGCGCTCCCCAACGGCACGGTCAACTATAACATCACCGGCGGGACCCGGCCCGGTGGAGGGCCGAATCTCTTTCACAGCTTCGGCGAGTTCAGCGTTGCCACCAATCACATCGCGAACTTTTTCAATGAAACGGCGCTGCCCACCAGCAACATCATCGGCCGCATCAACGGCGGCCAAGTCTCCAACATCTGGGGTACCATTCAGACGACCGGGTTCGGTGCGGCAAATCTCTACCTCACCAATCCATCAGGCTTTATCTTTGGTCCCACTGCGAGCTTGAATGTCGGTGGCTCCTTCGCCGCGGCGACCGCCGACTATCTCCGCATGACCGACGGCGCGAAATTCTACGCCGATCCCGTCCAACCCAGCGTGCTATCCATCGAAAACGTGGCGGCCTTCGGGTTTACCAGCCCCAGGCCGGTGGCGATTGCGCTTGAAGGCAGTACCCTGCGGGTTGACATCCAACAGTCGCTCTCAATAGTCGGCGGCGATATCACGATGACGGGAGGAAGTCTCACTGCACCAGGTGGTCGGATTCAGATCGCGAGCGTCGCCTCATCCGGTGAAGTCGTTCCCAGCGAAGCCTCCCAACCCGCTACGGTCGATGTGTCCTCGTTTTCGCAGCTCGGATCAGTGGCCACATCTGGTACCAGCGCAGCGTTCGCGTCACTTTCCGTGAGCAGCCTGACCGATCCAACGGTTGGGGCAGGTACTGTGCTGGTTCGTGCCAACCAATTCGCTGCCAACCGGACTGCTATCAACGCCACTACCGGCGCTACCAATGCGGCTCCGCTTGGGATCGACCTCCAAGTGACCGACAAGATTCTCGTCACTGGCAGCTCCATCCTCACAACAGCCAATGGAGCCGGTCGGGCCGGCGATATTCGAATCACGACCGACACATTGCAACTCGATAACGGCAATATCCTGGGCAGGGCCATCAGCGGGACGGGAGACGGGGGTGCCATTGATGTCAATGCCAGGCTGGTGGATCTGCGCAACAGCGGTGGCCTGCAAACGTTCACGCAGGCCGGCGGTCGGGCCGGAAATATCACGGTGCGCGCAGATCGTCTGGAAACCCGGGACGGAGGCATAATCTTTTCTGGCGGCCTGGGGACGGGATCAGGAGGCGACATCGATGTTGCGGTAAAAGAACTTTTTGGTTCGGCACAGAATCTCGCGAACGTCCCGAACTGCGCCAATTGTGTGACCGGCATTCTGGCCCAGGCTGGTTTCGGGTCTCGAGGAGGAAGCGTCCGCGTCCAGGCCAACAACATTCAGCTCCTTGATGGAGCAGAAATCCTAAGTCAGCTCTTCAGCATAGGTCCAGGCGCGAACATCGACGTTACCGCGAAAAACATCCTGCTATCCGGCTCTGTCACAGTGACAGGGCCTAGCGGGCCGGTCACCCAGTTTGCTGCGATCGGTTCGACCCTGAGCGGGTCGTTCGCCCAAGGCACAGGAGGGAATGTCACTGTCAATGCGGAGAACATCGAGATCGCCAACAATGGGCGGATCGTCAGTGCGCTTGTTTTCGGAGCACCGGGGAACGCGGGCAATACAACGATCAACACCGGCACCCTGAACATTCACGACCGTGGCGGAGTCTTCGCGACCTCATTCCTGGGTTCCGGCAACAGCGGCGATATCAATATCGCAGCGAAGACCTTGAGCATTTCGGGGGTCAGAGACTCCCTCGATCCGAGCAGCGTTGCCGATTTTACCGGTTTATCCGCCTCAACTTCGCTAGGCCGCGGGGGCACCATTCGTGTGACGACCGATGGCCTCGTGGTCACAAACAAAGGCGCCATTGCCTCGACGACTTCCTCGTCCGGCTCAGCGGGTAGCATCAATATAACGGCGGCCGATGTATCGGTCACAGATGCCGGGGTCATTATCGCCTCGACAGCTGGATCAGGCGCCGGTGGAAACATCGATATCAATGCCAACCGTGTGGCGGTGTCGGGCGAGGTAGTGGTTCCGGGCGCGCTGGACACAGGCGTTGCAGCCATCACGGCACAGGCAAAGGCCGGCAGTGGAAATGCCGGAACGATCAAGATCACCGCCGATCGAATTGACGTTTTCAATAAGGGGTCCATCAACAACGATACGTTGACCAGCGGCAAGGGCGGCAATATCGAACTCAATACGGCTGTGTTGACGGTGGCGAATGGCGGAGAGGTCACGGCGACCAGCGCCAATGCCGGCACGGCGGGCAACATTATGGTGAACGCCAAGGATGTCACCGTCACCGGGGTTGCAAATTCGCCTGATCCGTTCGTGACGGACTTCACCGGCTTCTCGGTCAAGACCGTGAACGGGCCAGGAGGCAGGATCAACTTCGTCGGCAACAACGTATCCGTGAGCGATAAAGGCTCGATCTCTTCGCTTACGACCGGTACCGGCAACGCCGGCACCGTTGACCTCAACATTGCGAATACGCTCTCCCTTTCAGGCGGAGGTTTGGTTTCAGCTACGACCAGTGGCGCTGGTGCCGGCGGCACGATCAACGTGATGGCCAATCAGGCCTCGTTGGCAACCGGCGGCACCATCACCGCCAGCACGTCGGGCACGGGAAACGCCGGCTCCATCACGCTGAACACAAACAACTTGTCTCTGCTGAGCGGCGGGCAAATCACGACGAGTTCGACGAGCACGCAAGCCAATGCGGGCAAAGCCGGCAGCATCGCGGTCCAAGGATTCCCTGGCGCTGGCCACGCAGCAGACTCCCTGCTCGTCTCCGGGACCAACAGTCTCATTTCGACGACCACCGCCGGCACAGGGCCGGGCGGGAACATTCAGATCAAGGCGGGGCAGATTCAGGTGGAGCAGCTCGCGAAGATCACGGCCGAAACCTCGGGCAAGGGCCAGGCGGGCAATGTCACGATCACCGGCGACAGCCTCACCATCGCCTCCGGCGGACGAATCGAAGCCAGCACGTCCGGTGAAGGCAAGGGTGGCGAAATTGCCATCACGACGACCGGCGACGTCACGGTGTCCGGGGTCAGCACCGACGGGCAAACCCGTAGCGGCATATTCGCTAAGACGCAGACCAGCGGCGGGACCGCTGGTGGTGGAAGCGGCAGCGGCTCTGGCGGAGGCTCTGGTGGTGGAGGCACAGCCGCTAAACCAGGCAACGCCGGTAACATTACCATCGCCTCTAAGAATCTTCTGTTGAATGGCGGTGCGCAGATTGACAGCAGCACGACGAGCGGTGGTGCCGGCGGCAATGTCTTGATCACGACAACCGAAAACATCACGATTGCCGGTTCCAGCACGCGCCTCACGTCCGATGCCACACGCGGGGATGGCAAAGGCGGCAGTATTACGTTGGTGGCTAAGAACATCACGGTGCGCGACAACGCGAGCGTCACGGCTGCCACCGGTGGCAAGGGCGATGCCGGCAACGTCTCGCTGACGGCACTCGATCAACTGCTGCTCCAATCGGCTGGGCGCATCACGACGAGCACGAGCGGGTCGGGCAAAGGCGGCACGATCGTGATCCAAGCCAGTCAAGTCCTGCTCGATGGACCTGGGACCAGCATCAGCGCCGATACCCTGCGGCCCTTCGCCGACCTGACCATCACCATCAATATCCTGCACCCGAACGACGGCGATCTGGTAGTCCAACTCGATAGTCCGACCGGCACCCGCGTAGCGCTGCTCTCACGCGTCGGCGGCACGGGTGACAATTTCACCGGCACACAGTTCAACGATCAAGCCACCACGCTGATTACATCCGGATCGGCGCCTTTCACGGGCACGTTCAAGCCGCGTGAGCCGCTGGGTCAACTGATCAATGAACTCGTCGCAGGCAACTGGACCTTGAACGTACGGGATCAAGCAGCCGGCAATACCGGCACGCTGCAGAATTGGACGCTTCAACTCGGCACGCAAACCTTCCAATCGACCGGCTCGCCCAGAGCGATCCCTGATAACGGGACGCTGCGCTCGACCATCACCCTGGCCAATCCGGCAGTGCCGACTGTGCCGGGCATCGGCGAGGCCCCAGGCATCGGCGGCGACGTGACGGTCAACGCCGGCACCGTCACGGTGCAGAACGGCGCGACCTTGTCCGCGACCACGCGCGGCTCCGGCCAGGGCGGCATCGTCACCGTGAACGCGACCGGTCCGGTCAGCCTGAGCGGGCCTGGCAGTGGGCTGCTCACCGATAGCCAGGCCAGCGGTGGAAGCGGCAATATCAATGTTGTCGCCTCGCGCATGACGCTGGACAACGGCGCCAAGGTCTCCGCTGCCAGTTCCGGGACCGGCGCGGCGGGCAGCATCATGGTGAATACCAAGGATGTCACCGTCACCGGGGTTGCGAATTCGCCTGATCCGTTCGTGACGGATTTCACCGGCTTCTCGGTCAAGACCGTGAATGGGCCAGGAGGCATGATTAACTTCGTCGGCGACAACGTATCCGTGAGCAACAAAGGCTCGATCTCCTCACTCACAAGCGGCACCGGGAACGCTGGCTCTATCACATTCCAACTGGCCAAGGACTTGACCGTCACGAGCGGTAGCTCAATCACCGCGAGCACTTCCGGCGCTGGCACTGGCGGCACGATCAACGTGATGGCCAATCAGGCCTCGTTGGCAACCGGTGGCACCATCACCGCCAGTACCTCGGGCACGGGAAACGCCGGCTCCATCACGCTGAACACGAACAGCGTATCCCTGCTGAGCGGTGGGCAGATCACGACGAGCTCAACGAGCACGCAAGCCAATGCCGGCAAAGCAGGCAGCATCGCGATTCAAGGCATCCCGGGCGCTGGTAGTGCGGCTGATTCCCTGCTCGTCTCCGGGAGCAACAGTCTTGTTTCCACGACCACCGCCGGGCCCGGTCAGGGCGGGAACATTCAGATCAAGGCGGGGCAGATTCAGGTGGAGCAGCTCGCCAAGGTCACGGCCGAGACGTCGGGTAAAGGCCCGGCGGGCAACGTCACGATGACCGGGGACAACCTCACCATCGCGTCCGGCGGACGGATCGAAGCGACCACGCGTGGATCCGGCCAGGGCGGCACGGTGAATGTGAATGCGACCGGCCCGGTGGCTCTCGCCGGCTCAGGTAGCGGTCTCTTCACCGACAGCGAAGCCAGCGGCGCCGGCGGGAACATCAATGTGCAGGCCGCTCGTATGACGCTGGACAACGGCGCCAAGGTCTCCGCCGCCAGTTCCGGGACCGGCGATGCAGGGAACATCACGATCGACGCCGGCTCCGAGTTCCTGAGCACCAACAGCTCTATCACGACAGAAGCGAGCCAGGCCTCCGGCGGGAACATCACGCTGTTGGCAACCGACATGATCCGGCTACGCGACAGCAGGATCTCCGCCTCGGTCTTAGGTGGCCCGACGACAGCCGGCGGGAATATTTTCATCGATCCGAATTTCATTATTCTGCAGAACAGCCAGATCTTTGCCCGGGCCATCCAAGGCGCCGGTGGGAACATCAATCTCACGTTCAATCAAGCCTTCCTCGCCGACGCGCGCAGCCAGATCAGTGCCTCCTCACAGTTTGGCGTGAGCGGTACGGTCAACTTCAACTCGCCGGCGCAGAATCTGAGCGGTGCGCTAGTACCCTTGGAGCAGAGTTTTCTGAGCGGCAACACAATATCTAACCAGCGTTGCGCTGCGCGCATGGCCCAGGGCCAGATCAGTACCTTCGTCGTGACCGAGCGCGAAGGCTTGCCGCAGGAACCGGGCGGCATGCTGCTGAGTGGGCGGGTCGAAATCGATGGAACCGCTGCGTCAGAGACTATTGAGCCGATGCGTGTGGCTTCAGTCAGCCAACCCCCTTTCACTCCACTGACTCCTGAGCCGGTCCAGCTCACCCTGACCGACGACACCTGTCGACGTTGACGTGAAGGGGAAGGAGCGCTGACCGTATGATGCCGCGATGGACGATGCTGGTGAGCGGGATGGTGCTTACAAGCCTATTGGCAATCGGCAGTGGAGTGGGACCCTCTCTGGCCCAGATTCCTTTTCCGCCGCCGCCGCCCAAGCTCCCGGAAATACTTCCGCTCCCGCCGCCACCCGTTCCGGTCCTCCCTCCGGTGCCTCCCGCACCGGAGAAACGTCAACCCTCGCCACCCATCCGGGTGTTCATCTATGATATTCACGTGGTTGGTAATACCATCCTGACTGACCAAGAACTGGAGGCGGTGACGAAGGGATATAAAGGGCGCGAACTGACGGCGGAGGATATGGAAGCCCTCCGTCTCGAACTCACGCAGCTGTACGTCAAGAAAGGATATGTCACATCCGGCGCGATCATCCCGGATCAGACCATGACGTTCGACATGCTCACGGTGCAGATCATCGAAGGCACCCTGACTCGTATCGACGTCGAAGGCAATCCGCATTTGTGGTCCAGCTACGTGCGGGACCGCATCGAGCTCGGCGTCACCAAGCCCGTGAGCGTCACCGCCTTGCAGGAGCGCCTGCAGTTCCTCCAGCGCGATCCCCACATCGAGCAGCTCAAAGCCGAGCTCAAGCCCGGCGTCGCGCTGGGAGAAAGCACGCTCAACGTCCAGGTGAAGGAAGCGTCGATCTTTCACGCGCGTCTCGAGTTCAATAACTTTCAATCACCAACCGTTGGCGCCGAACAGGGACTCGGGACCGTCGAGGCCACGAACGTAACCGGTCTTGGCGACAGTCTGAGCTTTCAGTACGGACGGTCGAAGGGCGTAGATCCGATCATCAGCGCTCGCTACGAGATTCCTCTGAACCGATACGACACGACCTTCACGGCCCAGTACCGAAAATTCTCTCTCTCCGTGCAGGATCCTCAGTTCAAGGCCTTGGATATCAGGAATGATGCCGAGATCATTGGATTCAGCTTGCGGCAACCGCTCTACCGTACCCTGGAGGACGAGGTCGCCATCTCCCTGACCGGCGAACATGAGAAGAACGAGAGCACATTGGGTGGCCAGGGATTTGAATTCGTGGCGGGGGCTACCAACGGGGTCTTCAAAGTGTCCGCCTTGCGTGTTGTTCAGGAATATACTCATCAAACGACTCAGCAAGTAATCTCGGCCTTTTCTCGTTTTTCATTGGGCATCGGCACGCTCGGCGCCACGGGCCGGAGTACCGTGCCGCAGTCAGCGACCGGGCAATTCTTTTCCTGGTTGGGCACCGCGCAGTGGGTAAGACAATTTCAGCCGTTGCGGACGCAAATGATCGCCCGCACGACGATGCAACTGTCGAACGAGCATCTCTTTCCATTGGAACAGATGGCGGTCGGCGGCCGCTATAGCGTGCGCGGCTATCGGGAGTACGCGCTCGTCCGCGACAACGGCTTCCTTGCATCATTGGAGTTTCGTGTGCCGATTTTCACCACCGCCGACGGCATCGATCGCCTGCACCTCGCTCCCTTCGCCGACGTTGGCCGGTCGTGGAATACCGGCGTTCCGGACGACACTGACCGGACGATGCTGGCGAGCGCCGGCATCGGTCTTATTGCCACGATCACGCAGCAGAGCCGGTTCGAGATCTATTGGGGGCAACAGTTGAATCACCTCCAACTGGGACGAGGGAATCTGCAAGACCACGGCGTGCACCTCCAGCTGGTGATCCAAGCTTTTTAAGGAGCCTGCCATGAACACCATCCGCTTTCGGCATGTCCTGGCCCTGTCGTGTCTCGTCATCCTGGCCGGCGTCGTAGCGCCGACGCTGGCCGCTGAATTCCCCGCCGCCGAATCGTTGGACAAGAGCGGCGCAGACGCCTATCGGCGTGGGGCATTCGAGCAAGCCATCGTGCAGTGGCAAGAGGTCGCCGGCTTGCACGAGCGGCAGGGCAACCGAGGCGGTCTGGCCGATGCGCATCTGCACATCGCGACCGCCTACCAAGCGCTTGGCCGTTACCCGAAGGCCGGAGAACATCTCATCTCCGCTCAACGACTTGCCGCTGAGGCGGGTGATCGCACTCGTCAAACGAGAATTCTGGCGCGCATTGGATCCATTGCCCTTTCAACCGGCCGTACGTCGGAGGCCGACACGTCGCTGAATCAGGCCCTGCAGTCGGCTCACGCACTTGGGGATCAGGCGCTCACGGCGACGATTCTCAACGACCTAGGCAACCTCTATTACGCGCAGCAGCGACATGCCGACGCGGTCAAGGCCTTCGAGGAGAGTATCGCCACGGCTTCGACATCTTCTGACCGGCAGCTGACGGCCCGCGCGCATATTAACCAAGCCACCGCGCTCATGGGGCTCTCTCAATTTCTTGAGGCCAAGAATCAACTCGACCAGGCCCTGGCCGATCTTGACTCAACCCCCCCATCTCACGACCGTGCCTATGGTCTTATTACTATCGGCTTGACCTATGACAAGCTACGTTCCTCCCTACCGCTCCAGCATGCCGAGTTGATGAAGACGTCCTTTACCGCCTATCAGAGCGCAGCCGACACCAGTGAGTCCATCGACGATCACCGCGCGACATCGTACGCCTGGGCCTATCTCGGCCGACTCTACGAAACCGAACAACGGTACCAGGAAGCGTTGGACTTGACGCGCCGCGCCGTCTTGTCCGCTCAACAGGCCGTGGCGCCGGAAGCGCTGTATCGGTGGCATTGGCAGGCCGGCCAGCTCTTCGTGAAGCTTGGGCAACCGAATGAGGCGATTGAGGCCTACCGCCGGGGAGCGTTCGTGCTGCGATCAGTGCGCGCGGAGCTGCTGGCCTCCTCCGGTCCTGCGTCGGTTCCATTTAGACAGGCAGTGGGCGGGCTCTACTACGAGCTGGCCGATCTCCTGCTTCAACGGGCCGCCTCCGGGGCGGCGGCGGACATGGAACCGGCCTTGCGCGAAGCACGCGACACTATCGAACTCTTGAAAGTCGATGAACTGCGCAATTATTTCGGCGACGAATGCGTGGATGCGGCCCACTCCAGGATTGCGAGCCTCGAACAGGTGGCCCCAACGGCAGCGATCATCTATCCGATTCTGCTCCCCGATCGCCTCGAGTTGCTCGTCAGTCTTCCAGGCGGACTGCAGCGCGTGGCGGTACCGGTCGGCGCTGATCGCGTGACCGACGAGATCCGCCTCCTGCGCCACTTTCTGGAGAAACGGACCACGAACGAATACCTATCGCATGCCCAGCAACTCTATGACTGGCTCATCCGGCCGCTTGAAGCGCGCTGGGGGACAACGAGACCTCACACGCTGGTGTTCGTGCCGGATGGAGCCTTGCGGACGATTCCGATGGCGGCACTGCACGACGGCACCGGGTTCCTCATTCAACGCTACGCCGTGGCCACTACCCCTGGATTGACGCTCACCGATTCTCGTCCGCTGAAACGCCAAGCGATCCGGGCCCTCTCGATCGGTCTTGCTGAAGCGGTGCAGGGCTACGCGGCACTCCCCCACGTCGCCGAGGAAGTCCGCGCGGTGAACCAGCTGTTCGGCGGCAATCTGCTCCTTAACGAAGACTTCCTCGTTCCACGGGTTGAGAGTGAGCTGAAGGAGCAACCGTTTTCGCTCGTCCATATCGCCTCCCATGGACAATTCGAGAACGATGCGCGCAAAAGCTTCCTGCTCGCCTATGATGACAAGCTGACTATGGATCGATTGGATCGGTTTGTGGGGCGGATGCGCTATCGGGACGAACCGCTCGAGTTGCTGACGCTCAGTGCCTGCGATACGGCCGAAGGGGATGACCGGGCGGCGCTGGGCCTGGCCGGTATCGCGATCAAAGCCGGCGCTCGGAGCGCGCTCGCGACGCTCTGGTCGATCAGCGACGAGTCCTCCTCGCAGCTGGTCGGGGAATTCTACCGGCATCTGCAAGATCCGTTACTGTCCAAAGCGACGGCGCTACAACAAGCGCAGCTCAAGTTGTTGGACCATCCCATGTACCAACATCCGGCCTATTGGGCCCCGTTTCTGCTCCTCAACAATTGGCTCTAGCATGAGACGGTGATGATACGACGGCTGCATACATTCCTGACCTCACCGCCCAGCCTCAGTGTCCTCGTGGGGATGCTGGTAGCGGGAATCGTGCTTGGACTTCAACAGAGCGGGTACCTGGAGCATTGGGAACTGGGAGCCTATGACGTTGCGTTGCAGCTCCAGCCGACGCCAGACGAGCGTGCCTCACCCACCGTGGTGGTGGGGATCACCGAGGAGGATATCCAGAGGCTTGGGAGCTGGCCGTTGTCGGATGAAGTCCTGCAACGCCTCCTGGCCACTCTTCTGGAGTATCAACCACGTGTCATTGGGGTCGACATCTACCGGAATTTTCCTGTTCCTCCTGGGCATGAGCAGTTCACTAGGACTGTGTTGGCGAACGCCAACATTGTGATGGTGATGAAGTTCGGCAGTGATACCCTGGCCAGTGTGCCGTCACTGCCGGAGCTCAAGGAAACCGATCAGGTCGGGTTTAACGATTTGCTCGTCGATCGCGACGGCATCGTTCGGCGCGGCCTGCTTTTCTTGGACGATGGCGGCGAGAATGCCTACTCCTTCCCCTTGCGCCTCGCACTCAAGTCTCTCGCGAAAGACAGCATCCTCCCTCGACCGGACTCGACTCACCCTGACTATTTGCAACTCGGGGCCGCCACCTTCCGTCCGTTGGACGGTAACGACGGGGGCTATGTCGGCGTGGATGCACGGGGGTATCAATTTCTATTGGACTTCGGCCAGAAGCTCTCGCCGGTGCCCACCTACTCAGTGAACGATCTGTTGTCTGGGCGGCTCGCCCCCGAGTTGTTCCGAGACAAGATCGTGCTCATCGGAGTCACGGCGGAAAGCGTTCCCGATCTCTTCCATACGCCCTACAGCGCAGGATTGGGGGCGGCCGGCAAGGGTATGTACGGAGTAATGCTGCATGCCTATGCCACGAACCAACTCTTGAGGGCCGCTTTTGGAGGGAGACCGCCGAGACAGGCGATCAGCGAGAGGGCGGAGTGGATCTGGACAGTGTTCTGGGGAATACTGGGAGGTATCATCGGCACCCTCAGCCGGTCCACCTATCGCTTCTCTCTGCTCGCGATCGGCAGTCTGGCGCTTCTCGCTGCCCTGTACACACTAGCATTCTTCAGCGCCTGGTGGCTCCCGCTGGTCCCTCCCACCATGGCTTCCATCATGACGGCGGCGCTCCTCACAGCGACCATTGCCAGCAAAGAGGCCCGCGAGCATAGCCAGTTGATGCACCTGTTTTCCCGACATGTGTCTCCTGAGGTTGCCGACACGATTTGGCGGCAGCGCGAACATTTCTGGGATGGGGGCCGGCCCCGCTCCCAGTTGCTGACGATTACGGTGCTGTTCACGGATCTCGAAGGCTTCACACCTGCGTCTGAGAAACTGGACCCTCAGCAGCTCATGGACTGGACGAACAGCTGTCTCGAGAGCATGGTGGAAATTATTATGCGCCATGGCGGGGTGGTGGACGACTACTTCGGCGATGCGATCAAAGCCAACTTCGGCGTCCCGGTGCGAAGAAGTTCGGAAGCCGAGATCGCGAGTGATGCCCGCCATGCCGTGGACTGCGCTCTGGCGATCGAAGAGGCCATGCGCACGCTCAACCAGCAGTGGCAAATGGATGGGCAGCCCGCGGCGCGGATGCGCCTAGGCCTGTACACCGGCCCCGCCGTCGCCGGTAGTCTGGGAAGCCAAGCTCGTTTGAAGTACACCACGATCGGCGACACGGTGAACATTGCGGCGCGGCTGGAAAGTTATAACAAAGACGCGTGGGAGCCGAATCCTGAGGAAAGCCCCTGCCGGATTCTTCTGGGAGAATCGACGGTCAGGCTCCTGCAACCTGACTCCTATGACATCCGACGGGTCGGTGACGTGCTGTTAAAAGGCAAGGAACAGAAGGTGGCTGTCTTTCAGCTCATCGGTCGACAGGGCCTCGGTCCATAAGTGCTGTGATGACATTCAGGGAGGTCATATCATGACACGTACAACGCACAGATCCATCCCCCTGTTCTTATCTGCGCTGGTTATCGGCATGATCGTGCCGCCTGGTGTTCGGGCAGAGTCTGTCCCGCCCTCACCGAACCAGGCACCTGCAATCGAGCAGTCTAAGAATCCCGTCACTCCCATTGCCGTTCCCATCTACAGACCACCCGTCCGTGGCGCGCCAGGCGGGCGAGTCGGTGGCGGAACCAGGGGCGGCGACCAGACGTTCACGCTCTCGGTGCTCGCCCCAAACCATACGGCCTTAACCGGAAAAGAACAGCCGGATCTCTACTGGTACCTGTCGAAACCGATTTCGACTTCCATCGTGTTTACCCTGAGCGACGACCAGGCCAAACCCGTTATTGAGCAGACTCTGGCTCCTTCTTTCGACGCGGGGATTCATCGGGTCCGCTTGGCGGACTTCGGCGTGCGGCTCGTTCTGGGCAAACAGTACCGCTGGTTTGTGTCGCTGGTATCCGATTCAAAACGCCGATCGCGTGACATTCTCGCGGGTGCGACGATCGAGCGAACGGACCCTGTAGGTGCAGAGACGATGCCATCCTTACAGGATGGCCGGCCAGGCGAGGCGCATTACCTGGCCGAAGCAGGCCACTGGTACGATGCCATCGCCATTCTCTCCGATGAGATCGAGCACAATCCGTCGGAGCCCTCGCTTCGAACACAACGGGCCGGCCTACTCCAGCAAGTGGGACTCACGGAGATCGCCAACTTCGACCTGAGTCACCGTGGTCAGTAAGGAGACGCACGTCTTAGTTCCTCGTTCGTCTGCCAGTTCATCCGCGGGCTCCAAACCGCCGACAATCGTCGCGCCAGGGCGAAGACCGTCGGCTACTCCGTCGCACCCGTGATCTCGAAGTGACCCGTTGCGTTTGTTCGCCGTTCAGCACACAGATTGGGGATTAGAAAAGAGGGGCATTCTGAATTTTCTGTCGCCGCAGGTGGTGGACGCTGGCGGGTGCTAAAGTCACGGAGGCGCGGGGACCTGCCGAGGCTTGGCCTGGCCTGGAAATGAAGAAACGCCGTATAGCGCTTCGGTGAAGAGTCGGGCGGGACGAGTTCAAGGAGACGGTGTCTGACACCTTGCCCTCACCCCGATCGACGGCATCATCCGCGCGACGAACCGATTGATCTGCGGCACCACCTTCGTGGTCGCCGGCTACGGCTGGTGCGGCCGCGGTATTGCGATGCGCGCCAAGGGCATGGGCGCCGATGTCGTCGTCACCGAGATCGATCCGGTCAAGGCGATTGAAGCGGTCATGGATGGGTTCCGCGTCATGCCGATGGAACAAGCCGCGTTGATCGGAGACTTCTTCGTCACGGTCACCGGCAACCTTAAAGTGATCCGCAGCGAGCACTTCGCCGCGATGAAGGAAGGGGCCATCGTCTGCAACTCAGGCCACTTCAACGTCGAGCTGGATATTCCCGCCTTGGAAAAATTGAGCCGGAAAAAGAAGCTCATCAGACCGGGCGTTGAGCAATTCACGCTGAAGACCGGCCATCGGGTCAGCCTGCTCGGCGAGGGACGACTCGTGAACCTGGCGACGGCTGAGGGTCATCCTTCCAGCGTCATGGACATGAGCTTCGCCAACCAGGCGCTCGGAGCTGAGTACCTGGTGAAAAATTACAAGAAGCTGGAGAAGAAGGTCTATCCGGTCCCGCCGGTGATCGACAAGGAAATCGCCCGACTCAAACTCGCCGGCATGGGAATGAAGATCGATACGCTGACGAAGGAACAAGTGAAGTATCTAGCAAGTTGGGAGATGGGGACATAGCAAGCTAGTCCAGAGAAAGTAAAAGGCCCGCCTGGTTCATGCCAGGCGGGCCTTTTTATTATCCAGAAAAGTCCAAGAGCGGCGGGTCCTGTCGCTGACCAGCCCGTCCGTTCTCGCACCCCGCCCGGTGTAGGAGGGGGAAGGGGGTAGCCCGTTAGCCTCTTTTGCTCGCGCAACGCGCGGCCTCAGAAGGCCC
>JANYAJ010000350.1 GCA_025361385.1 Nitrospira sp. | reverse complement strand
CGGTTGCGAATTGAAGCATGGTCGGAGTGGCCGTATCTGTGAGTTGGGTCATAATGATATGAACGTTTCTTCTCGCGGTTGCTGATAGGTTTGCAGGATGCTCAAAAAGGCCGTCGAGTTAGGCCGCAGCGAGTGAAGGGCCGACGCGTACTCTCGGTACGTGGAGGGTCTGAATGATGCGAGAACGACACTGGCGGGATTTTTCAGCATCCTGCTAGACCCCTGGGTCCATCCGTTCCGGTCGGTCTTTCGCCAGCTTGTTATAGTAGCGCCACATGTAGGAATGGTAGTCGTCGAGTTGCGCCAGGAGGTAATGCAGCTCTGTGGGATCTTCTGACTCCAAGGCATGGGCCATGCGGGTTTTCAAAAACTCGGTGAACGCATTGGTTTTCCCCAATGCGGTCAAGAGATTCAAACCACCACCGAGTTGATATTCGTTCATGCCATTCCTCCAGTCGCAAGAGAGTCGAGAGAGGATAGCGAGGGGCGAGAGAGAAATGCAAGTCAGAGAATCCGCTGGTCTTGCAGGACCATGTTTTGCAAGTTACTTAGTCTGTCGATCGAGAATGGTACGAAGCTTGGCGAGGGAGATGGCTTCGACACGATGGCCGTCACGTCCCACCACCGTCGTCGCCATGGTGAGGGCATTGAGAATGGCTTCTTCTGTCGCTTCAACGGTTGCGGTGATCAACGGGTTCATATGGGTGTCTGCCAACTGTGTGAATGTGTAGGTTCGATCTGTTGGATAATGCGGGATGACGTTGGCCGTCGAGAAGGCCAGCATAAAGTCGCCGCTTCCATGCCGCGCGGTGGAGCCGGTGCGTGCCAGCCCGAGTGCTGCACGTTTCGCCAGCCGTGTAAGTTGGCGGCCATCGAGCGGAGCATCGGTAGCGATGATGACAATGATCGAACCTTCGCTTTGCCCCGGTGACAGTGTCTGCGCAACGGGAGGGACCGCCTCATAGAGCCGGCCGACTGGCACGCCTCCGACCACTAACTCAGGCCGCCGGCCATGGTTGGCATTGACGAGCACGCCAACCGTATACCCGCCCTCGATCTCTGATACTCGCCGTGACGAAGTCCCGATGCCTCCCTTGAATCCGTAGGACACCATCCCTGTTCCGGCGCCGACCGTGCCTTCCTGCACGGCTCCGGAGGAAGCACTGTCGAGCGCCTTGACCACGTCTGCTTCCGAAACATGACGTCCTTGAATGTCGTTCAGCCGTCCATCGTCGCATTCGGCGACGACCGGCGTCAGCGTATCGTCGGTAATACCGACCTCCGGATAACGCGCGATCATCCAGTTCATGACCCCGTTGGCGACTCGCGGCACGTTCAACGTATTGGTGAGGGCGATCGGATATTCAAGGAAGCCCGATTCGCTGACCCAGGCAAGGCCGGTCATCTCACCGGTTCCATTGAGCACGAATGAACCGGCGGGCACTTTCTTATGCCAAACGTCGTCGCGGGGGATGACGACAGTCACGCCGGTGCGTACCGGACCATGGCCCGGCACAAGCGCTCCGTCGCCGGTCACGAGCGTGGTCTGTCCGACTTTGACCCCTGCGACATCGGTGATGGCGTTCTGTGCTCCGGTCGAATATTGCCCGATGACTATTCCCAGATCACGGACTCGCTGCCGTGGCTCTGGACCGTCGGCTGCGCCTGCCGATAGGCATCCGCAGAACATAGCCACCCAGGCTAAAATTGCGACCGTATTACGGCTAGGCGTCATAGCTGGATCCTCGACGTGGAATTTCGACTTCAATGCCAGGATGTTCTGTTTGAATGGCTGTGCCAAGTGACAACGCCTGTTTCTCTTCGCCATGCACGATGAAGACCTTGGCCGGCAATGGATTGATGGCCCGGACATAGGCCAGAAGATCGTTGCGGTCGGCATGGGCCGAGAGCCCGTTGAATGTGACGATCTGCGCTCGGCGTGGAGTGGGGACGCCGAAAATCGGCACGACATCCCATCCTTCGACAAGTTTGCGTCCGAGGGTATGCTCGGCTTGAAAGCCGACGAAAACAATTACATTCGCTTCGTCTTGAATCGCATGCTTGAGATGGTGCACGACACGGCCGCCCTCACACATGCCGGAGGCGGAAATAATGACGCAAGGGCCCTTCATCTTGTTCAGGCGCATGCTCTCTTCCGGTGAGGAAACAAAATGGATATAGCGGGACGCGAAGAGGTCTCCCGAGGAGGTGAAGGTTTTGGTCGTTTCTTCGTCGTAACATTCCGGGTGGCGACGAAAGACCTCCGTGGCTCGCGAGGCCAGAGGTGAGTCGATATAGATCGGAATGGGATCGAGGCGCCCCTCACTGACGAGTTCCTTGATTCGCATGACCAAGTCCTGAGTCCGTCCGACGGCGAATGCCGGGACGATGATCTTGCTCTTGTGAGTTTTGGCATGGGTGAGGAGATCCAGCGCCTTCTGTTTCATGAGCTCACGGTCGGCTTCGTGCAGACGATCGCCGTAGGTCGACTCCAGTATCAAGATGTCGCATGGTGGCGCTGGTTCAGGATCGCGGAGAATCGGCATGTTGGAGCGGCCCAGATCTCCGCTAAAGTGCAGGGTGGTTGTATTACCCCGCGCCGTATATTTCACTCGAATGGCTGCCGATCCTAAGATATGGCCTGCGTCATGAAAGCTTGCGGTTACACGTGGAGAGATCTTGAGCAGATCTCCGTACCGCGTGCCTTCGAAGCGGCGGACCAGCTTACGAACGTCGTTGGTATTATAGAGTGGCCGGACTGAGGTCCTTCCCTTTCGGTGCTCCTTCTTGTTGACGTAACTGCAGTCGCTCACTTGCACGTGCGCTGAGTCTTCCAGCATGAGTTGCGTTAAGTCAGCGGTGGCTCTGGTGAGGAAGACTTTTCCCGAGAATCCATGTTGTGGAAGAACCGGGAGGGCGCCGGAATGGTCGACATAAGCATGAGTCAGCAAGACGGCATTGACTGACTTGGGATCGAAACCCAAGTCTCGATTCTGTTCAAATGCCTCTTCTCGGCGTCCCTGAAATAGCCCACAATCCAACAACAGCCGGCATCCGGGCAGTTCGACCATGTGGCGACTGCCCGTGACGGATCTCGCGGCGCCGTGAAAGGAGAGCTTCATGATGGTGTCATGCCATTGTGGCGTCCTATCAGATCCCAGGCTTCCTCGGCTGTTTCGGCATAGTGAAACAACTGCAAATCTTGTTGCGCGATGAGACCGTTGTCGACAAGCCATTGCCAGTTGATCACGCGCTCCCAAAAGTCGCGCCCGACCAACACGACCATGACGCTATTCGTCTTGCCGGTTTGGATGAGTGTCAGCGTTTCGAATAACTCATCAAGCGTGCCGAATCCTCCTGGAAATGCGACGAGCGCCTTGGCACGGATCAAGAAGTGCATTTTCCTGATCGCAAAATACCGAAACTGAAAATTCAGCCCTGGCGTAATGTAGGGATTCGGATGTTGTTCATGCGGGAGGGTGATGTTCAAACCGATTGATTTGGCTCCCACGTCTGCCGCGCCACGATTGGCCGCCTCCATGATGCCAGGCCCTCCGCCGGTCACAATCACATAATCGCAGCGGCCGTCGACTTGGCAGGTCGATGAGACCAGGCGGCCGAATTCACGAGCCATGTCATAGTATTTCGAGAGTGTGAGTTGCCGTCGCGCGATGGCGACCCGTTGCTGCTGTGTTGAGTCGTTCGGGGCTCGAGCCGCGTCCCTCTCTGCTGCCAGGAGTGCATCATTCGCCGCAGTCGGTTCTTGCAGTCTTGCGCTGCCGAACACGACGATGGTCGATTGTATGCCCTCTTCGCGTTGGATCAACTCTGGCTTTAAGAGTTCCAGCCCAATGCGGACAGAACGGAGTTCTTCCCGCTGGAGAAACTCTGAATCGCGATCGGCTGGAATGTAGGAGGGGTCGGGGGTACTTGAATCTGAATCAGATAGAGGACTCATGAGGGCGATTATAACTGGCGCATAGACGTCCGGCAATTCATGATGTGACGCGCCGACCTAGAAGGGCCAAAACCACACGATTGGCTCATCCGTGGTTCGTCGTGAAAATCCGTAGGCGCGAACGGTCCACTGGGGGTCGAATACCACCTGGAATTGTTCGGGAGTGATTCCGGTCTTATTGAGGGTCATCGTTGGGGCATACGGCAAAATCAGACGGGCGAGAGCGCCAAAGTCGAAAGCCGCAGATTTGGTGTCGCTCCAATTGTAGAGAGCCACGACGCCGAATTCAGACTCCGTGACTTCATCCGGAGCTCCGATGTGATCAGCCAGCGCGTGCATCGTCGTCTCTCCGAGACGGATAAAACTGACCTGTTCTGAAGTCACAACATCGTTGAAGACCACTCGGCGGACACTACATCCGGTATAGAGGAGAAGGATGGAGAGCATGCCGATGACGAGCCTGATTGAGGGGAA
>JANYAJ010000342.1 GCA_025361385.1 Nitrospira sp. | reverse complement strand
CGGCGGCTGGCGATGAGAATGCCTGCATGGGGTCGTTGATCTTTGAGCGCTGCTTCGTGCAGCTGTTCGAAGTCGCAACGATTGTGGGTGAGGATCGTATACTGGTGGGCTGTTGCAAATTGTAGTTGTGTCTCGTCGGAGCATCCGAGATTCTGCGCCTCCCGCGTAGTCAGCACCTCGAAGCCGTGGGGACGCAGAAGTTGTGCAAGGAAGACCGACACATCTTCATCGAGGTATAGCCGGATGAAAAGCGGGGGCTCGGTCACCGGAGGCGGGGGTGAATGTTCTCGGCCGGTACGCGATTCCGACGGATGTCTTCGTCGATCGCCTCGCGATGTTCCTGATAGTAACTCAGGGCATCGAAGACCTGGGCCAATGTGAGGTGCGGGAGACGTCCGATGATTTCTTCAGGGGCGATGCCGAATTTCCAGAGCTCGGCGATTGCGCGCACCGGGGTGCGGCTACCCGATACGATGGGGGCTCCGTGGAGAATATTCTCGGTGCAGACAATGTATGGATGGCTTGTCGCGGTTGTCATGATCAAAGCCTACTGGAGTCATGGGGGGAAGTCAATTTTGACCCGTTCCTGTACTGTTTAGACGCGTGTGCGTTCAAATCAAAAGAGAAATGGGCCGTTCCTCTACAGTAACCATCAAGGGGCATCAACCATACGCTCTTATCCTCAAGGTTCCACGTTGTTTTACGTTTCACGAAGGATGCAGTAGCGTTGCCTCGGTCTCAGGCGGGGATGTCGACGTATTCAACTTGGCTGCTGGGTGGAGGGATTGGAAGACCATCTTTCTTGAGGCCTTCCAGATGAAACTCGATGGCTTCACGGATGAGCGATCAGGTTTCTGCCACGGTCGCGCCGGTGGCGATGCACCCAGGCAAATCGGGAACGTATGCCGCGTAGTTTGAAGGGGCCTTTTCGATCACAATAGCGTAACGCATGTTAGTTCGCTCCCTTCTTCCAGCCAGCTTGATTAAAGATACTATTCAGTGTTCCTGGAGGCTAGTCATCCCTGGGTTTGCCGGCTAGGATCGTGCCCGCCAGCAGTTTCCAACACTCCTCGCCCATAGGTCGATCGCTAGCCCTCATTTAAGCCAATTCATGACAGCCATACGATCGTATGGTCATTTGTCTGTATTCATGCTAGTCTATCGATATGGTGAAGGCTCGGTTCGAATGGGACCCGGCAAAGGATCTGGAGAATCAGGCGAAGCATGGGGTGTCGTTTCTTCAGACCCAATTGGCCTTTGCTGCCCCTTCTCGTGTGCTCGCGGAAGACCTCTCCCACAGCACGGTTGAGAAACGGTACTACTGCTTCGGTGTTGTTGGGGGTGGCATCTTGACGGTTCGATTTACGTATCGCCAGCATGTGATTCGGATATTTGGGGCCGGCTATTGGCGAAAGGGGAGGCAACTATATGAGCGCGAACGTCAAATACACGAATGAACCGCTCGGGGACGTGAAGATTGTCCGGGACTTTCTCCCTCGGCCAGAGGATTTGGTCTTTCAAGAGGAGGGAGTGAAGGTGACGCTTGCGTTGAGCAAAAGGAGCGTCGAGTTTTTTAAAGGCGAAGCTCAGAAGCATCGGACGCAGTATCAGCGGATGATTCGCCGCCTGCTCGATGCCTATGCGGAACATCACTCACGTCGCCGTTCGCCACGAACCGCTTCTTCGCGCACGAAAGTGGCCAAGCGAGGAGCGGCCTAAGCAAAACAAAATGGTCGGGAGTTCCTGTGAAATCTCTGGTCGATGGGATGTCCGTTTCGTCTAGAATTGTCCTGGACTGTCCATCATGCCACGAGTCGGGGCGATGCCCGACAGGGCAACGTCTTTGACGATTATGACCGCATGCAGGGTCTGACCATCCTCACCCATGTGGTCGCTCGCTAGCTCTCATTCTTCATGACGGTTCGTCGCGAAGTCGTAGCGCCGCTGGTCGAACGAAAACAAAGGGGATGGTATGAGTGGGCCCGGCGCCATGTATGACAGAGCCGAGCCCACCCGCTTTCTTGTTATTTGGCTGCGGCTCCGGTCGCACTCGGCGCGGTTGTTACTGCTGCCGGTGCGGCAGGTGCCGTCTCTTTTGCGGCAGCCGGTTGAGCCTTTCCGGCCTCAGCTTTTGTTCCGGTGTTATTCATGTTCCGGACGCCGCCTGGGACACTCAGGTCTATCACGCCGCCGAAAGCTCCAGCAAAGGGGCTGCCGGGGGCAGTCTGGGAAGACTCATCTGCCTGAGCATACCCAGCGCTACACATCAGCCCCACTGCGATAACGCCTACTGTGACTGTTCTCTTGAAATTCATGTTCTCTCTCCTTGATTAATGAAAGGTTGTGTACGGCACTTTGCCCCCTGTTGGGGTCTCACGGACAAGCAAGGCTCACGCACATCGTGTTGAATGTGATGTCATGCAGGAGGATGATCCGCCCCCTGGCGCACTGTCTGTCCCACTCATCCCATCATGCACTTTAAAAGAGCGTGACGTACCTAGGCGGAACACTAGTTGTATTACGG